>JBEKWZ010000539.1:0-3773 GCA_049512555.1 Candidatus Sulfotelmatobacter sp.
CAATATCCGCAAAAAATGCAGCGGTTGTAATCGATGTTGTAAACCTTGGCGTAGCGCTCGGCGCCGCTGACCCGGTTCTCCGCAGTGTTCTCGGCGGCTTCGATATAAATACAGTTCGACGGACAGTACGCGGCGCACAGGAAACAGGCCACGCACTTCTCCAGTCCGTTCTCGTCGCGCTGCAGCACGTGCGCGCCGCGGAAGCGGGCTTCGAAACGCGCCCCTTTCAGCGGTCCCTTGCCGTCGGGATAATTCTCCACCGTCGTGGGCTGGAACATCTCCATGAAGGTGATGCTCATGCCCTTGGCAATGGCGGCGATGTTCTTCAGAACCGGCATACCTATCTAGTATACCGAAACCCGCGTCGGACCGCCGCGTTGCTTGTGAACGGAATGGAAAGCGGGGGCCATGTCACGAGGAACCAGCGCGGGCAGGCCATGCGAAAAAAAACGGGGCATCCGGGTTTGCGCCCAAATACCCCGGTGAATAAACTCGCGGTAAATCAGAACACTAAATGCAGCGAGAGCTGCAGGAAGCGTGGGCTGCCGACCGTGTGCTGGATCACGCCCAGGTTGCCTTGCGGAGGAATCGAGGGCGGGCCGTAGTAATAGGGAAAGAAGTTCACGTCGTTGTTCGGGGCGTCGAAATCAGGATGATTGAAAATGTTGAAAGCATCGGCTTCAAACTTCAGCCCGTAGCGCTCTTTGAACCGGAACTGCTTGGCCAGGCTCACGTCGAAGCGCACCTGGAACGGGCCCCGAAAAGTATTCCGGCCGGTAGTTCCGAACAAGGATTCAAAGGCATCTTCCCCGGTACTGTCGGGAGCGGGAACCCCGTAGGTCCCCGGAGCCACGAACTGGGGTGAGAAATCGGCGGAATTGAGCTTGCAAAGTTCCGTCGAAATCCCCGCGCAATTCGTGCCAGGATGTGCTGCCTGCTTTGAAGTTACACCCGGTACCAATGGCACGATGGGGTTCCCAATATAGTTGCTGGTTCCGTAGTACAGACTCGCCACTGAGCCCGAATAATCATAGACGCTGTAAGGCTGGCCGCTTTCCGCCACAGTCTGGCCGCCGATGGCCCAACCATTCACCGCGTAGCCCAAGGCCCGGTTGGTTGAGAGATTCGGAAGCGTATAGCTGTAGTTGACCAAAAAGACGTGGGTCTGATCGAAATCCGAGGAGCCATAGTTGGCTCGGGGGGTAGCTGGATTGTTCCCGGTAAAAAACAGTCCCAGGCCGCTCTGCTCGTCAAGCGAATGAGACCAGGTGTAAGACGTGGTGAATTGCAAACCGTTGGACAGGCGCTTGTGAACCTGGAGTTGCAATGCGTTGAAGTTCGATGTGCCCTCCGCCTTATACGACACCGAGTTCATGTCGTACCCAGGATAAGGCACCCGGATCGGCGCATTGCCCGAGTATTCGTTGGTATAGATGGGCTCGGTATCCAGCGGGTTTAGGCCAGAGTAGTACACGTTCGGCGGGGCCGCCGGGCTGGTATCCCCATAGGAAGTGGTCTGTCCATTCACGACATTCGTCGAAGTCGCAATGAGCGGTTGATTAAAGGGAATGGGCAACACCAAATGCGTCCCGTGGCTACCGACATAACCAGCCTCGATCATCCAGCTGTTGGAGGGCTGATATTGAAAGTCGAGGGTCCAGTTCTGCGTGTAAGGCAGTTTGTTCGCGGTATCGTAACCGCCATAGAGGAACGGCCCATAAAGATTGCCGGACGGCCAGCATCCCGGGTAGCCGCAAGCCGTCTGCTCAAGGTTCGGCAGGTAGGCGAGGAAAGCCGCTCCCGTGGCTGGCGGCGGTGGTGGCAGAGTGGTGCCGAACGGCTGATCGAGCGTCGCGTTCTTCGCGACGGAGATGGGTTGGACGAATGGAGGCTCGAGTGTAACGCCGAATGGGCCGTTAAATCCGGACCCCGCGCTCGGTGAAAACTCGCTGAAGAACTCGCCGCGGTCGTAGTACATGCCGTACCCTGCGCGCACGGTGAGCTTGGACATCGGAGACCACGCGATGCCGATGCGGGGCGCGAAGCCCCACTGGTGATTTTTCAAGAGCGAATTGCTGGCTCCGGGCGTGGCCCCCGTCTTGTTATTTCCGGCGATGAGCAGACCAGCGTTGTTAATTACGTCAGTCCCTGTATCGCAACTGCCATAGTTGTACTCAGTCAAAGCCGGATCTGCTGGAACTCCGCCAACGGTGCATTGGGTGTAACTGTACTTGGAGGGGTCGAAACTTGTCAGCAGGCCGTATTTCTCCGTGAACGGCCCGTCGATGTCCCAGCGCAAACCGGCGGTTACCGTCAGGTTTCTCATCACCTTAAAGTTGTCGTTAATGTAGGTGCCGACGGTATCAATGCGGTAGTAACGATGAGCCGAACCAACGAACTCATCGCCGCCGTGCAAGTGGCCTTCTACGAAGTTAAGGAAGGTCGTGAAATCAAGGTTATCGGTATTGGTATTGTTATTGAGGATATTGAGCTGGGTGTGGTTCCATGTCGTCCCTACACTCACGAGATGCTTTCCTTTTACCCAACTCATAGAGGTCGCAAATTCCCACTGATTCTGAATCTCGCCACCATCGCCGAAACTGGGGCTGGGACCAAACTCCAAACCATTACTGATCTGAGGGTCCGAATAGGTGATTTCGAACTGGGGAAAAGTCGCCGCGCCCGGCAGGGTAATGCCCTGCGAACTTGGAGTAAAGGCTTTTGTCGTACTGGCATAGGCTCGCAGGCGAGTGAAGCCCGCTCGCTGTTCCCAGGTGAGGTTGGGGGAGAGCGCGACGGAGTTTGAGAGGGAAAACACCTGGCTGCCGGCGGACAGCTGCTGGCCAAATCCCAGCAGCGAACCGACCGAGCCAAAAGGATTGTTGGTGGGATTGCTCTGAACGTAATATCTCGCGGCCAAGCGATCCTTGGAGCTTATAACATAATCGATTCCGGCGATCCCTTGGCTTACGGTGGCTTGCGTATTGAAGCCTTGCACGACGGCATCGAAGCCCAGTCCCTGCGCCGTAACCTGCGCCGAAGTGTACTGCGCGCTTGGGATAAGGTACTGCCCGTTGGGCAGTTTGGCATTCAGGAGATTCGAGGCAGCGGTATTGATCTGGCTCGCGGTAATGGTGGTGCCGTAGGTCGCCTGGATCATGTTGATGATGCCCTGCGTACTGCGGTCATCCGTCAGACCCAGAGGCACGGTCACAGTTTTGGTGGAAGCTTCCGCATCGGAAATGCGCACTCCCTGATAGGACCCAAAGAAGAACAACTTGTCCTTGATAATCGCCCCGCCGATGGTTCCGCCGAAAGCGTTCCGGTTCAGGAAGGGACGAGGGATGCCGACGTAATTGTAGAAGAACGGGTTGGCGTTCATATCGCTGTTCTGCCACTGTTCCCACAGCGAACCATGCAGCGCGTTCGTACCAGACTTGGTCAGCACGCTGATGTGTGCTCCGCTGTTGTTGCCCTGGGTGGCGTCGTACTGCGAGGCGTTGACGGCGATCTCTTGAATGGCATCCGCTGGCGGAGTGGGAAGAGCCTGGCCAATCGCATCAGTCACCGATGTGCTGGTTTGAATGCTACCGCCCGCACCAAAGTTCTCACCGGTGTTGAGCACGAAGCGGTTCTCGCCGACCTGGCTGGTGGAATTGCCGTTGAAGAGGTTGTTGGTGCTGATCCCGTTCAAGGAAAAGCTATTGCTGGTGTCCCGGTTTCCGTTGGCGAAGATGGCCTGATTGCCCAGGCCTGTGTTGGCGCCCCCTCCA
>JBEKWZ010000540.1:0-3772 GCA_049512555.1 Candidatus Sulfotelmatobacter sp.
ATTAATCGCCGTAGCAGATAGTGATACCGAAGCCGAACTTCCTCCGTTCACGGTCTGACTGGTCGGGCTTATTGCCAAGCTGAAGTCCGGCGTGGGAGGTGGCGGAGGTTGGGAGCCTCCTCCTCCACATGCCATCAATCCCAATATGAAGGAGGATGACAAAAGACGCAGGCCCCATGTTAGATGCAGGCTGGGAGAACGTTGCACTCCGGTCATGACTTCAGGCGCACGCATAGCACTCTGTGCCCGGATGGGGAAGCGGGTAGAGGATTGGCGTGATCAAGTATCCTAAGAACTTGTTTCTCAGTCAATAGCTTGCCATCCGAACGTCTGGCTTTTTGGCTGTAGTCTCTACACCTTCTTACTCGGTACGTTCCTAACAGCCGTCTTCAGCAGTTGGAGCGACCTCGGGTGTACTGGTTGGCCTCTTCGTGCTCGCACGATCGTATGCCGACTCAATCCGGTTTCGAATTCCAAAAAGGCTAGCGGTATTTCAAGCAGCCGTTTTCTGAGTTGCTCATCGGCAATACCCGTATCAGAACCGTATCGCACTAACGAAGGCATGAGCGTACTCACATCGTCGCTCTGCTCCCAGCCTCGCTCGGTTTCTTTGCCGATCAGATGAAAACTCGTAGCTGTCACCGGATATCGCCTCAGCAGACCAGCCGTATCGGGTTTGCAACGGCTTCCATCAGGCGCGGAACTCTTTGCTTCACGATGGCCATGATACTGCTTGAATACCATCTCAAAGGTTTGCACCACGATCGGTACGGTCGGCTTTTCCAAACTGTGAGTTGTGCCGTCATGAATGTTCACATGAGGCAATTTCATCCATTGCGATGAGTCTTTTTCGAATGGAGCCAAGAGAGTGAGCGGAACGTTGGTCAGGTTTACCAGAACTGGAGAGAGTGCAAAATTGTAGGGCCTGGCCTGATCGCGTCGTAAGCGACGCAATGCTGCCATGACATTGGGTGTGCTGATAGCAATCCGTCTCATCACCGGAAGACGAAACCACTTCGGCTTGTGGCTGCGGAATCCGAGAGCCTGATTCAACATCCAGTGCCAGCCCTCCTTGATCCAGGTTGCCACCTCACACTCTGCATCGCGACCCTCTTTTGGCCGATAGTAAAGGCCGAGGCCGTGCTCACTCACTTTGATGAGGTGAATTCCAGATTTCTCCTGGGTGTACAGAGCATAGCGTTTTGCAGAAATACCGTAGCCGTACAGTTGTCGTTGGCGACCTTCCGAATCGAAATTGAGCTCTTGGACAATGTTCAGGATTGAGCCTGGAATCACTCTCTTGTCATAGGGGTTCAAAGCCTCGAATCGATCGACTATTTTCCGAACCTTTTCCCATGTCAATGCTTTGATGGCGTCGCTCCCATCCGGCATGCGATACGTGCCTCCATCGCATCGGACTAGTCCCCCTTGTTCCGAGGACACGATGGCCATCGAATCGGTGTCGCACATGAGGTAGGTTCCGCCTGCATCTGCAACCATCCGTTCCAACATGGCCAGAAGCAGTCTTCCGCCAGCTGTAATCAGAGAGGCCACAGGTGGGAAATACCAGGGACCCGGCACTTCCATGACGCAAGTTCGTTCAGTCCCGCTCAGTTCTCCCGAAAAGATTCCGATTTTCTTTGCCTTATTCTTTCCAACTTGGAGTTTGTTGACTTCGGCATAGATTCCATAGCACCCCGCATTCGCTAGGATCTTGAGAAAGTAATAGAGAGGATCGCTCTTCTGTTTTCCCTTTCGCTCTTCAATGACTTTGCGGAAGAAATCATCCGTATACGGATCTATCGAGCCTGTGCCCAGCGTAACGGAGTTCATGCCCTTCTGAATGCCAATCGGTTCGATCCGAATAGCTCGCAAAATCTTCGGTGGACTTCCCGTTAGGAGCGTTGATCCGACCACGTCGGGCCCCGCAAACCAAACCGGCGCATTTGACGTCAGCGGATTCAGTCCTATGTTCGTCTGATTGCCTGTCTGTCCGTCTCCGTACACCGTTCGAACCGGAAAAATGTCTGCTTCAGGCTGGATCAATGCGAAGAATGCCAGCTTTGGCCAAGTCCTCTGATCAAGCAAACTATCGATCGTGACCGATTGCAAAAGAGCTCGGACCTCATCGGTAGCGTCTTTTACTTGTACTCGATCTGCCGTTAGCACTCGCCATAAACTCAAAAGCGTGTTTACTGTCGGGTACTGGCTTGTGAAATCCGTATACACAAGCGGAACAGGAGTGTGACGGATGCGAATTTCCGCGCGTCCACCGTAGTATGCCTGCATGCAGATGCCGTTCGTCTGGTTGTCGAGTTGGAACTTTTGCTGGGGCGAGATAACACCCATCGTCTTCAAGAAGGCTTTAGCGATGGAGGCAGCTGAGTAGGCCCTTTCCGGTGGAAGCTCTCCCAGAGGATAGTTCTTGAATTCCGCGATGAGTGCATTCAGCAATCCGACGGTCGCGCGAACGTCTTGCCTGCAATACTCGATCTCTTCCGGCGTGATACTTCCACTTGCAACGTAGCTGTCGAGTTTGCCTGGCACCTTGAATTCCCGACAGGCACTATCCAGACTGAGACTCTTGTTTCGGAGCGCCCAGACCAAAGTTTTGAGATCGAGGAACCGACCGACGCGATACGGTTGATTCATGTCGCCTCCTGCCAGCCGGATGAAAGCAGCTTTCGAGTCCTTCGGGCGAAGTTGGATGCGAGGGCGGAACGTGTTCGGGACCCATTCACCTTTCGACTTGTTCTTGTAGCGAAAGATGACAAAACTCCAACCTCGTCCTCCAGCTCCGCGCGCTACTCGGTATTCGACAGCGAGCCGCGACAGATCAAAGGGCAAATTGAAAGCGACAATCGCTGCTCCAGCCTGAACCGCCGTATACATCACTCTCTCGACAAATACGCGGCGTTCGTAAAGCTTGAGTTTCAATTCGTCTTTAGCTCGTTTCTCGTTTTGCTCAGTGACGTAAGCGTGGAGTACGCCTCGCTGCTCGGGTCCTAGTTCGTCGCCATAGAAGATCCCTTCCTCTAGGCATCGATACTTGCCTTCGGCTGTCAATTCGCAAAACTGATAGACCCCGAGATTTAAAGTCTGGAGTGCGTCGGTTGTAGTCTCGGTATCGAGAACGAGAACATGCCTCGGGAGCGGGTCCTGTTTCCTTTTTCCGCCCTTTTCCTGAGTTTCCCCGTCCAGGATGCAGGTGTGGCAGCGAAGAAAAATTCCGTGATTCATGGCAAGCTCTCCTCTTCAGAAAGAAGTTCGGCCCATCGATACATCGCATCGGCGAGCATTCGCAGAAAGACCGCAGTAGCCCTTAGTGCGCAGCGGACGCTCAAGCGGGAGTTTGGTTGACGACGCATATCGGCATCCGCCCTCCGGCGAAACTCTGTGACCATTGCATGACAGGGAATACAGAGAGGAGCCGTGAGAAATTCGTCATGGTTCTGACCGGCCGTGTGGTCGTCCTCGATAAGGAAACCAGTCCGCCCACAGAGCAGGCACCTCCCCTGCTCCAATCGGCGAGTCCGTCTACGCGCAGTTTCGATCGGCTTTTCGTCCATCATGACGACGCCTCCGGGAGCGCATAGATTTCGTCCAGAGTTAACGCTCCGGCCTGAGCCAGGGAGCTTAGAAGATCGGGGTCGGTGATCAGGGCGTGTCCACCGATCGACTTTCCTTCGAACTTTCCTAAGCCTTCGACATCACCCGTTCGGAGATACTTGCCGACCGCCGACATGTATTTGCCCAGATCAGAGGCTTGCTT
>JBEKWZ010000541.1:0-3755 GCA_049512555.1 Candidatus Sulfotelmatobacter sp.
GCACCCCAGGCCGTCACCGTTTTCAACACCCAGACCGGCGCTGTCCTGCAGACCTACAAACCGTTTGGCAGCACGAGCGGCAGCTCCACCGGCATCACCTATTCGGCGGATGGTTCGCACCTGGTGTTTAGCCAGGACGGCGGTTACGGGCCAGCCTTCGTTGCCATCGCCAGCGTCGACCCGGTGACGGGCTTGCTCACGGACCAGGCCCATGTCGGCGTTTCGCTGGACGTCAACGACGGCGGCTATCTGACCACCGTTACCTGCTATCCGTACAATGCTACGACCACGCCCCCCTCAGGCAGCCCTTCCGGGACCACCGGCAGCATTCAGATCCCATGCGGCCAGACCGTCTCGGTCGTCTCAGACGGCGCCTACACGGCCTATCCCACCGGCGTCGCGATCTCGCCCGATGGCAAGACTGCTTACGTGGTGCTGGACAACAATGACACGCTGACTAAGATCGACCTGACCCAGGCGTCGCCGAAGGAGGGTCCAGAGCTGCGCGTCGGTAACGTCCCGCACAGTGTTGTGATCTCGCCGGACGGCACCACCGCCTACGTCTCCAACGAAGGTGGACGGATCGCTACCGCAAAAGACTTCCAGGGATACTCGAATGGCACCCCGGTCGTCGCCGAGAATCCCACGGGCGCCACGTCGACTGGCACCGTTTCAGTGGTGAACCTGGCTACGTTCAAAGTCACCAAGAATATCGGGACCGGTCTGCACCCGACGGGCATGGCGTTTTATGGGACCAACCTCCTGGTCGCCGATGCCTATAGCGACAGCATCACGGTGATCGACACCACCTCCAACTCAGTAACGTCGACCATCAAACTTGAGCTGCCAATCAAAGTGCCCGGCGGAAACCTGGTTGGTGCGGGACCGAACTCAATCGCCGTCGATGCGGTGAACGGCATCGCCTATGTTGCGCTCTACAATGCCAACGCGATCGCGGTGGTTAACATTAACTTCGCAACGGTCGAGGGCCTGATCCCGGTCGGATACGCACCGAGCTCGGTCGCTTTTGACGCGGCGGACGGTGAGCTGCTCGTGGCCAACGACAAGGGCCTTGGCACCACCGGCTTCGGTGTGGCGGCGCCTCCGACGAATACGGCCGAAAATTCGTACGCAAAAGAATTCGGCGTGTACGACTTCAACACCCACCAGGACCTCGGCACGGTGAGCATCGTTCCTATTCCGAACAGCTTGGCGCTGGCGGTGATGACGACACAGGTGTTCGACAACAACCATTGGGATCTCGCGGAAAATATCGAGTCTGCCTCCGGTGGCAAACCGACCGCTACGCCGGTCGCAATCCCAGCGAAGATCGGCAGCCCATCGCTGATCAAGCACATCTTCGTGATCATTCGTGAAAATCGCACCTACGATCAGATCCTGGGCGACGTGGTCGGTGGCAACGGCGACCCCACCCTGGCAACCTTCGGCGACGGCACCGCAGCCTCTACCTACGGCATCGGACCGGATACGACAAATGCGCACGCGCTGGTACAGCGTTTCCCGCTTCTGGACAACTTCTACGACCCCAGCCGCCAGTCGGCCGACGGTCACAACTGGATCACGCAGGCCATGGCTCCTTATGCCGACGACATTCAGTCGCCGGATTGGCTCCGCGACTACCCCTCCAACGGCGGAGAAGCCCTTGCCTACCAGAAGGCCGGCCACCTGTGGGACTCGGCTGCTAAGGCCGGCGTCTCGTTTAAGAACTACGGCGAGTACATCGAGTACAACACCTTCCTGACGCCGACCGGGTCGACCACCGAGCCACTGTGGATCGACTTCTTCAACGACATAACCGCGTACGAGTGCGGCGCCGAGCCCCAGCTCTATAACGTAAACACCGTCGCCTCGCACTCCCCGCTCCCCAACCTGATTAACAATACGGTCCAGACCTATCCGCAGTTCGATCTGGGAATTCCCGACCAGTTCCGCTTCGACATCTGGAATCAGGACTTCCAGAATGACGTCAGCAACAGTACGGTGCCCCAGTTGGAGTTCATGTGGATCAGCTCGGACCACACCGGCGGCCCGCCGCCCGCGCAGGTCATGCAGGCCGATAACGACCTGGCTCTTGGCCGCTTTGTCGACGCCATCAGCCACAGCTCCATCTGGTCGTCTTCCGCGATCTTTATCGAGGAAGATGACGCGCAGACCGGCGTCGACCACGTGGACGGCCACCGCAGCCCCGGCTATGTCGTCAGCCCCTACGTTAAGCAGCAGGTGAACCCCGATGGCACCGGAGCTGGGGTCACTGAAGACAGCACCTTCTACACGCAGGTCAACATGACCCGCACCATCGAGCAGATTCTCGGTCTGAAGCCCATGAACCAGTTCGACCTGGTGGCCTCGCCGATGCAGACGCTCTTCATCAATAACCCCCCGGCGAACAACTTCCTGCCGTGGACTCACGTGGCAGCTGGGTTCCCGCTGAACACCGGCGTTACCCAGACTCCGACTCAGACCACTATCCCCTCGTGCCCTGCGCCCGCTGCGACCCCTGCGGTGAAGGCTAAGTCCATTCGGACCGAGAGCCTAGCGGTTAAGGCTCTCAGGGCTGGCTGGATGGCGAAAAAGGCGGAAATCTTCGCCGGCAAATATCACTCGCCAGACTCCGAAGACTCCGACACCGTCAACCACCTGAACTGGTACGAATCTACCGGGTTTATGCGGCCGTTCCCGGGAGAGAAGACCGTTCGCCCCGCGAGCGACTTCAACCGCGCGGCACCGGAGAAAGCCGACCTGGACGACTAAAACGCGTTTCGATTGCAACCGGCCCTCTCTTCGAATGGAGAGGGCCTTTTTGTTGGCATCGCGATACGCCGTCATCGGCTGCACGGACCAAGGTAGGTCGCTCACCACACAGGGGCGTTCTGAGACCATGACTTTCCCTTCTCCCCACAGCCGCATTGACTCCCGGCTCATCCATCCCTAAGATGGCACGCAGTTTTATGACGATGGATTCCGAGGACGCCACGCCACCCCAAGGCCCAGCTCTCCTCCTCCAACTCCCAACCATTACGAAGCAGTCAAGGAGACTCCTCGAATGACGCGCATTCTCTCTGGCATCTGTTTCTTAGTCCTTACGGTCGGCGCAGTTCGCAGCGCGGCTCAACTGCAGCAAGTGCATCCCTTCCGCGATGGCACACCCGGTGTGACCGGCTATCGCTCGGAAGTGCTGGCTCTGGTCATGATTCAGGAAAACGAGTTCCTCCGCCTCGCCGAAGCCTTCCCCGCCGAAAAGTACACCTGGCGTCCCGCGCCGGGCGTGAAATCAGTCGCCGAGTGCTTCCTGCATGTCAGCGCCGCGAATTACAACATGTACAAACTGATAGGGGCGCCCTTTCCCCCAGGGCTCGATGTGGCGGGGATGGAACAATCCACCACCGACAAAGCGAAAGTCATCGCGACGCTGAAGCTCTCCTACGCGCACGCCAAGCAAGCCATCACCGACATGCCCGACGCCAACCTCGAAAAAACTATGCCCTGGCTCGGAGGGACGATCACCCAGCGCGGCATACTTCTCTACATTGTTCCCCACATCGCCGAGCACCTCGGACAAGCCATCGCCTATGCGCGCATCAACGGAGTCGTTCCCCCGTGGTCGGAAGACCCTCCGAATAAGTAGCCGGCAGTGACGCTAAGCGGAAAACGTCACATATCGGCGGGCTTCGTGAACTGCCGACCTGAGCGCATCCAAGAATCCCCGCCAGTATGCTAGATTCAAAAGCTTCATG
>JBEKWZ010000542.1:0-3754 GCA_049512555.1 Candidatus Sulfotelmatobacter sp.
CTCTACCGCACCATCGGCTCGACCGCAGGAGCGCTGGCGGCCATGCTGCTGTTCATGATGTTCGGGCCCGGTGCCATTCGCATCGGCTTCATGTTGTTTGTGCTGGCGAGCCTGTTCGGTTTTCTTAACGTGCTGCATCCCAGCTTCAGCGCGGCGGGATTCACCGCGGCCATTGTTCTGCTGCTGGGCAGGATCGATGGCACGCCATTTCACGTGGGCTGGCTGCGCGTTCTCTACACGATGTTGGGGTCATTCGTCGCTTTCGCCGTCGGAGCTCTACTTTGGCCGGTTCGCGCCCGCCAGGGCCTGCGCAATAAAATCGCCAACATTCTGGATGGCGCCGGTGCGCTCTACCGTGCGGTCGCCGCGGCGGCCGTGCAGGGAATCGACAACGAGCAGCAGGTTCGGCAACTCGATCGGCAGATGCACGACTTGCGGCGTGGCATTACCCAGCAGTTGGATGAAGCCAAAAGCGAGCTGGCATTTTCGCGATTTAACGAGGGAGCTTATCAGGCATTTGTGGACGAAGCCGACCAAGTGCGCCGGCGTCTGACGGCGATGGCCGAAGACAGCGCGCTGTATGTACATGCGCAGTTGGAGCCGGGGCTGGTGCCGTCTCTGCCTGCGCTGGTCGAGAAGACGGCGCAAACGTTCGCAGCGCTGGCGGAAGCGGTTCGCAATCCTGGTCAGATCGTGAACGGGGCGGAACTCGACGCCGCGATCGGCGGCCTCGATGCCGATCTGGCCAAACTCCGACAAGAGCACGCAACCAGTCCATTTGCACTGGATCGCATGTTGCCCTTCTGGGCGCTGGTATTTAATTTGCGGGAAGTCGCGCAAGACTTGAAGCAACTGGCTTTGACCTTGCCGCAACTGGGCTGAAGACCCATTCGGCGTAGAGACGTAGCTTGCTACGTCTTGCCGGCGGCGTTCGAAATGTTGGTGAGAGAGACGTTGCCAGCAACGTCTCTACGCAGCGAATCAAGAAACGGCGCGCCCTGCTTCTTCAATTTCTGTTCCAGCCGCGCTGTGCAGTCGCACTCGCCACAGGCCCAGGGCTCGGTCCCATTCTCATCGCGGCATTTGCGGCGGTCGTGCGCGTCCTGCACCCGCGTCAATTCGAAATATTGTTCCCAGTAGGGCTGCTCTTCCTGCAACGGAGTGGGGCAGTAGCAGACTTCCACCCAGCGCGCACTCTGGTCCTGGCAAAGGCGCGCCTCCTGCATGTTGCGCAAATATTCGCCTTCAGCGACAGACCCGTGGCCAAGCGTTTCCTGCTGGATGGCCTTGAGTAGATCGGCCTTACGACCGGGCTTTACGCGGGCTCGCACCAGGTAACGCATGGAAGAAGAAGATGAGAAACAAACTGCGGACAAAATCAGCAATGCTTCTTATATGAACATCTCATCCTGCGGCACGGGGCGCCGCTCTTCGCGGCCGCCGCCGTTCTTGCGGCCGCGGCCGCCGAAAAGAAATTCCAGGCCAACCGTGAGTCCCTGGATCAAGCCGGAAAGCTGACGTACCGGCGAGATCACGGTTTCGTGGACCATATCGGAGGTTTGCTCCACACGATCGAGGGTTCGCGTGAGTAACTCATCGGCGCGGATGATTTGCAAACGGCCGCGGTCCACCGCATCCTTCACGGTCGCATCCATGCGCTCGACCTGGTTGCGCAGCACGGTGGTCGAGTCCTGCAGGTTTTCGGCGATGACTTCCAGCTTGGGACGAATGTCCGTCATCAAGATCTCGGCCTGCGAGATGGTAGGAAGGACTTTGGTTTTTACTTCCGCCGCTAGACTTTCCATGAGCATGGTGCTTTTGCGCATGGCCAGGTACATGGCCAGCAGGATGCCTGCTTGCAACATGACCGCCAACCCGGTCAGGAGGATAAACACAGGAGTGAGTTTGTCCATAAGCGTGCTCCGGCAAATTGCATGCTCCTAGTAATTCTAGGACCGTCCGCCGGAAAGGCGAATCCAGCGCCCTACAAATTCTTGGGTGCGCCCGTCTCGGTCGTGGCTTCGTGATAGGCCTGACGACCCGCTTCGTAAGCGGCGCGGAACTGCTCCTTCTGGGTGTTGACTACATCGCGGCCGCGGTCGGCCCACTGCGCCGCCTGCTCCCGCGCCTCGCGCGCCCGATTGCGCACATAGTCTCGGCCTTCTTCGGCGCGCGCGCGCAGCACTTCGCGCGTCTCGCTGCCCGAACGGGGAGCGTACAGTACTCCCGCCAGCGCCCCCAAGCCCAGTCCTGCCAGAAACCAAACGAAACTATTGCTGTCACGATCCGACATAACTATGCCTCCAGGAAAAGTGCCTCTTATCGGATGTTACATCCTCTGTCAGGCAAATACAATTACCGGGGAGAGCGTAGATCGAGGGATTCCATCGAGTAGGCGGAGCGAACGCGATAGTTCGTCTTGGACTCGGTCGGTCGATCTCAGCCGATCTTCAAAGGCTTTCGATCCGCTTATTTCTGCTGAGCTGGCGGAGTTGTTGGGGATTGCGCCGGAGCGGGCTGGGTCTTGACTGGCTGCGACTTCACGCCCTGCAAGACCGAGGTCGGGCCGCCATGCCGGGACGCGTAAACCGACAACGTGATGGAAGTGATCATGAACGCCACGGCCGACCAGGTGGTGGCCCTGGACAGCGCGCTGGCCGCGCCCCGCGGACCGAAAGCTGTCTGACTGCCCTGTCCGCCAAAGGCCGCGGAAATGTCGCCGCTCTTGCCGCTCTGCAGCAGAACCACAATGATGATGAAGAAACAGACCAGAACGTGGATGGTAGTGATCAGGTAAATCATAAGTTTGGAATTTTTCCTAATGTGCTGACGAAGCCGGCGCCAATTCTGGGCGGAATCCTCGACCCGAAACTTTTCAGTCGAAATTTCTCAGCCGCGACGCACAAGATTCATGGTGCGGAAGGGGGGATTTGAACCCCCACGCCTTTCGGCGCCACCCCCTCAAGATGGTGTGTCTGCCAGTTCCACCACTTCCGCACAGCCTTGAACTGCAACTGCCAGGCAGCGATTTATTATAGCAAAGCAGTGAGGACGCGGATGCCGGCCCGCTGGCGCCTTATGAGCGGCCATCGGCTCGTGCGAAGGAAGATTGGGAGATGAAGGTCGAAGGTCCCAACGGTTTTGAGCGATCGTACACACTGGTAGGAACTGCAGGAGAACATCAACCTGTGGCCATCGGGAATCTGCTACTGAGGCTGCTGCCCTCGAAGACGTTATAAAAACCGTCCGCGTCTGGCCGAAAGCTCGTTCAAATCAATGACCACCGGCCAAAACGTGCTAACGCCTGATTGCGACCGCTATGGCTTTGGCTCTTGGGGATTTTGGAGCTACAACAGTCGCAGCCTGCGCCCGTGGTCGTCACCAATCCCGATAAGGAACTTGCGAGGCTTTGATGGGGGTATAGCCCCATCTCTCCTTGATCCCATCGCGGCCCATGATCACATCGCGGCCCATGATCATTTTACGTAGAGACTTTATCGATCGCTCAAGATCTGGTGTTGGGCCAACTATTATTTCGTATATCTCGGTTTTCTGACCCTCTTCCCAGAGAGGAAGCGGGTAATATGGAATGATCAAAGACCGCCCCTCACGGTAGTCGAGATGTTGGGCGAAAACCGGGTTGGAAATGATTCTCCATTCTCGCTCTTCCGCGAAGGCCCTATCCTTCAACATCGGGGCATATCTATAGAGGTAGTTGAGGAGATTTCCACCTGTCTCCCAGAATAGCTCGGCG
>JBEKWZ010000543.1:0-3753 GCA_049512555.1 Candidatus Sulfotelmatobacter sp.
CCCTCAAAATCCTTCGGATCGAAAAAATTCGAATGCGGATCGAGCGTCCGCAGCATGCCGGGAATGGCGCCTTTATAAATAGCTTTGTCGGCGCTGACCGGGTCGGCGAAATTCTGTTCCACGCTGGAATAGACCTTGGTGAACTCCTGCATGCTCGACTTGACGTCGTCGTCGGAGGATGCTGCGGAAGCGACTTGAACCTTCGGTCCGTAAAAGCCCCCTATAAGGGCGCAGATCAGAACGAGGAGTGGGATGTAGAAAAAAGACCGCCGTGTCTTAGGCATGCCGGGTAGGGTCCGTCCTTGTTTAACAGTATATCAATGAAGATGCAAGCCGGGTGAAACTACCCTAATCCGTCGGTAAGGTGGTGGGTTGGCGATCAGGAAGGCGCTGTGGGGGAATAACCACTCGGTAACGGGAGACGGGAGGCGGATTTGAGCCTCGGTCGGGTGTTGGAGTGTTGAGGATGCAAGCAGGAGCGCCAGTTCCCGTCGCCGAGGCGGTCGGCGGAGTGATTTTTGGGCGTGTTTTGGGCGGATTCTCGCTGAAAAGGCTCTGCAAATCCGTCGGTAAGGAATTCTATGCGCGCAACGGGAGCAGTTGCAGAGCTGCCAGGTACTCCGCCAGCCTTTTGGTATTGCTGGCCAGACGAAGGATCGTTCGCCTCGCGTGGTGCACCAGTCGTCCTGCCGTATTGAAAAACAAAAAGCGCAGCCGTTTGGGCCGGGCCTGCAACAGTTCCGCCGGCAATGCCAGCCGTTTCAGCGCCGTCAGCACGTTGTGCGTCAGGATCGCCAGCCGCAGCCAGGCCGCGTTGGCCCCAAAACGACCGCAGGGCAGCACTCCCGCCGCCAGTTCGTTCTTCAGGACATCATGTACGGCTTCAATCGTACCGGCTTTTTCCCGATGCCAGCTGAGCAGTCGCGAAGCTTTCCAGTCCCGGATGTTCGTCAGTACGGCGAAATGCCGGTCCTCGGTTCCTTCCTCCAATAGCCCGCCCTGCCTGTGGCGGATTCGCACGGCCACGTAACGCAGCGGCTGCAGATCTTTCTGTTCACCGTGTTCGCCGGGAACAAACAGAACATCGGCGCACTCCCGCGTCACTTCGGTATCGGGCTTGCCGTAAGGTGCCCAATCCTCTTCTTTCACCGCTTTGACGGCATTGCGAAGTGCCGGACTCATACGCGCGCTGATGGCGAAGCCGATAAAACCCTGCGGACCCTCTTCCCGTTTCTCATCGCGCAGCCAGTCCACCAGACCATGTTCATGGCAAGCCGAATCGCCACGGTAGTAAAACTCTTTTACCGTGGACGGCAACGCAGCATATGCCGCCTTCGCCACAGCCAGCCCCTGATAGGCTGCGGGCACATTGCCATCCCGGAACTCGTCGGCTAATACCAGATTCATTTCCGCCCACACTGCCAGCATTGGCTGGTAGCCGCGCTCTCCTTCATAGGTCCGCAGCGCTTCCTGCTTGCGGCTGCCAATGATCGTTGCATCCTGGTCGATGGTGGCGATCCTCTGGTCCGGGCACCGTTGTCCTACCTCCCGCACCAGATCCCGGTTCACCTCTCCCAGCCCGTGCAGCGCCGCATTCTCGCCCGGAATGTAAGCGATCTCTCCCAGACTTCGCTGCTCTTTGGCCGTCTCGATGTGCGCCTCGCTGTGAAACTCGTACAGGAAGTTGCGTGCCGCTTCAGGAGACGGGATCGCGTGGCCCAGCATCTCCTCAAGACCGCCGTCGGCGCGCAGTTGCTCGAAGTCGTCCAGACATTCTCCGCCAACTCCGTTCAGCAGGATGAAGCTCTCAACGAACGTTGCTTCATCGTAGCCGCGTTGCCGTTGTTTGATCCTTATATGCCGCGCCACGCTTTGCGCTACTTCCAGGGAGCGCAAAGCACGTATCAGCAAAGGCACCCCGCCAAACGAGGTCAGCTTCTCCGCTGTCGGCTCCGGGTCGATCTCAAAAAGAAAATCCGCTTCGGCAGGTGACGACTTCGGCGTTTTGCGCAAGTGCCTTCAAGTATCCGCTTTCGCCAACACCAAATGGTGATTTTGTTTCGCACGGTCAGGTCCTTGCCGAACGCCACTCTCCATTACACTCTGCGATCAAACTCCTGCCTCATCTCGCCCTTACCGACGGATTAGGGACTTCCGCCATGAATAGAGTATGCAGCATTTTTTCGCAGATGTTGAAGTTGATCCCGCGCGTCGCTTTCCAGCAGGCGGTGGTGAAGCACAAAGCCGAGAGGCACGCCCGCGGTTTCACTTGCTGGGGACAGATGGTGGCGATGCTGTATTGCCACCTGGCGCAGGCACGGTCGCTGCGCGAAATCTGCAATGGCTTGGCGGCGAGCGAAGGCAAGCTGAAGCATCTGGGGATTCCGAACGCTCCCTGCCGGTCCACGCTGGCGTATGCCAATGAGCACCGGCCCTGGCAGCTCTACGAGACGATATTTCACCAGTTGCTGAGCCAGTGCGAGAGCGAAGCGAAGGGTAAGAAGAAGTTCCGGTTCAAAAACAAGCTGGTGAGCCTGGACTCCACCAGCATCGATCTGTGCGCCGAGGTTTTCGACTGGGCGTACTACAAGCGCACCAAAGGGGCGGTTAAGCTGCACCTGGTGCTGGACAACGAAGGATACCTGCCGTGTTTCGCGGTTATCACCACAGGCAAGAGCCACGACGTGACAGTGGGACGGACCCTGCGCTTCGAACGGGGAACCGTGGTGGCCATGGATAAAGGCTACGTGGATTACAGGTGGTGGAAGCAGATGACCGAAGACGGGGTTTATTTCGTGACCCGCTTCAAGCAGGATCTCAAGTACGAAGTGATCGCGGAGAGAAAACCGCCGCAGAACAGTAATGTGCGGAAAGACGTCGACATCCGCATCAAACCTTACCGGGGAACTTTCGAACTGCATCTGCGGATGGTGACGGTGTGGGACGAGGAAAAGCAGGAGGAGATCACGTTCCTGACCAACCACCTGAAGTTCGGGGCCACCACGATCGCGGGCATCTACAAAGAGCGGTGGCAGATTGAGCTGTTCTTCAAATCGCTGAAGCAGTTGCTGCGGGTGAAAACATTCGTGGGGACCAGCGCCAACGCCCTGAAGACGCAGCTATGGACGGCGCTGATCGCGATGCTGCTGCTGAAGTACCTCCATCTGAGATCGACATTCAACTGGTCGTTCTCGAATCTGGTGGCGCTGATCCGGCAGCAATTGTTCGTCTACAGGGATCTGTTCCCCTGGCTGAACGATCCGTATCAGGCGCCGCCGGTACTGGCCGGCGTGCATGACGGGCAGCTCGCCCTGGCGTTCTGAATTTAACCTGGACAGCAGATGCGGACGGGGCTTCAAAAAATCCAGTATCCGGAGGCCATAAAAGGTAAGCAATTCGGACAGCACCCAGAAATGCAAGACGCTTTTTTTGACCAACCTGGTTCGCGAAATCGGCGGGGCGGAGTCCCTATGTCCTTTGGCTGCAATACCGCCGCATTGCACTGAATGCTAATTTGGACAACAGTGGTTGACAACCTGCCCCACCGGCGGGCGGACGTCAAGTGGCACGGCGGAGGCGCATCAGGAGGCCGTCGAGCGCGATGTTCTTCTGAATATTGCGCCGCAACAGGCCGGCGATTTCGTCGACGCCTTTCACCGCTTCGATTATCCACTCGCGCGACACACGCGGCGCGAGCGCGCTCAATTCCTGGCGCAGGTCGAAATTGCGGATGACGGTTCCTCCTTCGCGCAG
>JBEKWZ010000544.1:0-3749 GCA_049512555.1 Candidatus Sulfotelmatobacter sp.
GCGTGGGTGGGAACGGTCAGTGATTGACGTAGTGTGCACCGCGTTGTCGGTGCGGTACGAGATCCCTCGCTCCGCATGAAAAGCGGCTCCGCTCGGGATGACAACCCTTAGGGGCAAGTTGGCTCAGGCGTGGGGATGACAGGGAGCGCGCGGGTGCATAAAATGGCTCGCATGAGAATTTTCTTTGCTGGAGTCGTAATGGTGGTGCTGGCGGCGAGCGCGGCCTGGGGGCAGCACGACAAGGATACCGAACCGACATCCTTCATTTATTTTCTTGTCGTCAAGGACGAGAGCGGGAAGCCGGTGCGCAATGCGGCCGTGATCATGCATGAGGTGAACCCGAAGGGCAAGCAGGAGCGCGGGGGGCTGGAGCTGAAAACCGATCTCGACGGGAAGGCGAATTTCGACGGCGTCCCGTACGGCATGCTGCGGGTGCAGGTGCTAGCGCAGGGATTTCAGACCTATGGGGAAGACTACGACATCGAGAAAGACAAGACCGACATCACGATTAAACTGAAACGGCCGCAAGGCCAGTATTCCGTGTATGACGATCGCCCGAAGGACCCGAACGCGCCGCCGAAGCCAGACGCACCACCGCCGGATCCGAACAAGAAGCCGAACTAAGATGGGTCGCCGCCTGCGGCTAAAGCCGCTATCGCGTTTGCGGAATCTACGGCGCGGCTGGAAGCCGCGGCCTTTCGACGCTATTTCTATAGGATTGGGGATGCGATGGATTATCTACTGAAGACGGAACCGTCAACGTATTCGTTTGCGGATTTGCAGCGGGAGAAGACGACCATCTGGGATGGGGTGTCGAATCCTGTGGCGTTGAAAAATCTGCGCGGGATGAAGCCCGGGGAACGGCTGATCATCTACCACACGGGCGATGAGAAGAGCGCGGTGGGGACGGCGTCGGTGGTGTCGGTGGATACCTCGGATGCGAAGAACCCGCAAGTGAAGATCAAAGTTGGGAAGGCGAATGCGAAGCCGGTTACTTTGGCCGAAGCCAAGGCGAATAAGCTGTTCGCCGAATCTCCGCTGGCGCGGCAGGGAAGGCTGAGCGTGGTGCCGCTGAACGAGGCGCAGTTTAAGTTTCTGACGGGGGAATGAGAGTCAAAGTCCCCACCCCTTCAGCTTCGCTCAGGGCAGGTTCTAACGTCGCAAAGGACGCGACGTTAGAATGGGGCACCCTTCATTATCCTGCGTTATCAAGATAGCCGCTTCTCGCGCACAGAACGAGCGGGAAGTGGGACCACCCACTCCGCAGTGCCGTAACCTAAGTCACCTTAGTCACCTTGTTTCATGCCCCGTTGCTTCCGACAATGTCTCAATGCTTGGGGAGGCATTGTGAACCGTCGGGTAATTTCTATTTTGCAAGTTGTATCGGTGGTGGTGCTGGCGGCGATTCCGGCTCTGGCGGCAAAGTCTTCTTCACCCTCCTATGTGCCGGGGCTCGTGGCTCTCGGTCCGCTCTGGATGTACTGGCTTTGCAATAGCCAGAAACATAAATCTATCGGGGGCTGGCTGCTTTATTTCTACATTCAGATTTACCTGGGTGTGCTGCTGGTGGTTGCGGTGTTCCTGGTCTCGTCTTTGCCACAGCTCGAGGCCAGCCGCTGGACGGACCAGACGGCCTTCGCGCTGTTCACGTTAAAATCGATTCTGCCGGTGGTCATGATTACGGCGCAGGCGATCATGGCGACGGTGCTGCTGAAGAAGCGCGAGTGGATGATGGTGAATCTGCTGCGCGGCGTGTTCGTCGCCGACTTGCTGTCCGCCGTGTTTTGCGTTGCGATCGACACTATTTACTGGCCGTCCATGCTGGTTCGCGGCATGGCCGCTTTGCTCTGGCCGATCATCTGGCTCGGGTACTTTTCCTACTCCAAGCGCGTGCAGCGCGTTTTCAAGACGCACGACTGGGAGAGCGTTGCGGTCACGCAGGTTTCCATAGCGCCCGAAGCCGGCGGCATCGCCGGTCGAAGCTTGACGACTCCAGGCTTGACGAACCCAGGCATGACGACGCAAAGTCAGACGGCCCCGGTGGAATTGCGATTTTTCCTGACCGCGGAGGAGTTCGACGAAGGCATCTCCACGTTGCGGACTCGGGCGAACAATCCGGCGGCCAACATCGTCATGCGTCTGGCGTGTGGATTGGGCGCGTATTTCCTGTGGCGGATTCCAAGCACGCACGGGCAGACCTGGTCCGAATTCTTTCGGGAACAGCCGGTGTTCGCGATCTGGTTAGCGATACTGCTGGTTTTCGATGGGTTGATTGTGCTGGGCGTGTTGCAGAGCCCTAAAATCAACCGTTTGGCGAACCGCCTGGATTGGGAGCGGCGCATCTGCTTCAGCGATCGCGGCGTGGACGTCAATTGGGGCGCGCGGATGAACTTCCACTATCGCTGGCAGGACTTGCTGTTCTTCCAGGAAACTCCGACGCTATTCATCCTGAAGGCGGGAGGGACGCAGTTCTGGACGATGCCCAAGCGGGCGATTCCCGCGGGATTTGGAGACAAGTTGCGAGTGATGCTGAGCGCGCGGCTGCCGCAGAAGTGATTCCTTAATTTCTGGCAGATCAAAAATCCCCATTCTAACGTCGCGAAGGGCGCGACGTTAGAATGGGGCACCCGCTTCATTTTGGGTGCAGCCTTTTACGAGGCGCGGGCGTCGCGGCGGATCAGGGTTGAGTCGAGCAGGTAGCCGAGGCCGAGCGTGAACGGGATGGCGCCGAAAGCGGAGGCGATGAGCGCATCGGGTTCGATTCTCGAGATGATGGTAAAGGCCAGCATGTAGCCGACGGCGCCGGCGATCAGCAGAATTCCAGCACGGCGGGAGTGGGCTCCCTCGCTGAGGTCGGGCTCAATGGGGACGGTTACGCCCCGCTGCATGGCCGCCAGGCGCTCTTCGGTGCGGAGCTTGCGAACGCGATAAAAAGTGTACATACCTAACACGGCCGTGGGCATGCCGAAAATCATGATGATCGCTGCGAGACCGGTGATTCCTTCCATGGTGGTTCTCCTTCCTTGTTGCGCTGGGCGCGCGTGCCGGAGCTGAAATCGCTTACGATAATAGGTACGGACGGTGGAACCGGAAAGTTCCGCTTGCGGGCCAACTTCCGGCGGCGCAGATGCTTCCAAGTTAGGGAGTAGCTGCATGGGGCAAGTGCCGGGTCGTCCTCCTGGAGAGAAAAATGAAATTAAGAAGATGGTGCGAGAGGCGGGCAGTGGCGGTGGTCTGCGTGGCTGTGGTAGTGGCCGCTCAGCCGCTCTGGGCGCAGGAAACGAAGGAAAAGGTCACAGTGGATGACGTCGACCGGAACTTCATGGTCCGGCTGCCGAAGGGCTACGACGCGAAACAGCATTATCCGGTGGTGCTGCTGCTGCATGGCATGAATCAGGACGCGGAAGATATGGAGCGGCTGACCGGCTTCGATGCGCTGGCCGACAAGGAGGGCGTGATTGTGGTTTATCCCATCGCCTTGCATGGGCGGTGGAATGTCGGAGTTCGCCCGCAGGAGAAGCGGCCTACGACCATGGGACCGGGAGGGGGACATCATCACGGCGGAGGCGGTTATCCCGGTGGTGGAGGTGGGGGCGGTTATCCCGGAGGTGGTGGTGGAGGCGGCGGGTATCCGCGAGGCGGAGGACAGCAGCAGCCCCAGAGCCAGCAACCGGAAGATCGACGGGAGCCGGCCGCCGATGACGTCGCTTTCTTCAATCAAATGCTGGACCAGTTGGGAACCAAATTTT
>JBEKWZ010000545.1:0-3743 GCA_049512555.1 Candidatus Sulfotelmatobacter sp.
GCGATAAATCCTGGGAGTAGCCCGGTGTGCGCGCGCCGATGAGCGACTCGGAGTTGGTGCGCACGTGCTTGCCCAGTTCGCCGCTGACCGCCGGCAAAGACCCTTTCTCTTTGAGTCGGAATAGAAGCTCCATCGTGCCCAGAGAGGATGCGGAGAAAACCACGGCGCGACAGGTGAACCGGCGCGGCTGGCGGTGCATCCAGGCTATAGACTTCACGGTCGAGACTTCGTATCCGGCGCTGCCATCGCTTGCGCCGTCAAGCGGTCGTACATCCACGACCTTGGTTTCGGGAAAGACCTTCGCGCCGTGCTTTTCTGCCAGATATAGATAGTTGAGATCCAGAGTGTTTTTGGCACCGTGGCGACAGCCCATCATGCAGCCGCCACACGCGATGCAGGCGGAGCGTGCTGGACCTTCCCCTCCGAAGAACGGATCGAGGAAAGTTTGACCCGGAGTTCCGTCCGCGGATTGGAAGATGCCCACCTTGGTGCAGTAGAAGGTATGCCCGACACCAGAAGCGTCCGCTGCTTTCTGCAGTAGATGATCAGCAGGTCCAAGGATTTTGTTTTCCGTTAGGCCCAACATGTTCGAGGCGGTTTCGTAGTGCCGTGGCATTTCCGATTGCCAATCGGCCAAACTACTCCACGACCCCGAGGTCCACACTTTCTGGGGAGGCGGAAGTAAGGTGCAGGCATAGGTGATGGATCCGCCGCCGACCGCGCAACCGTGAAAGATGGTTGCATGCCGAAACAGCCGCATATTGAAGAAACCGCGCAGGCCAAGTCTGGGACGCCAGAACCAGCGATGAATGGACCAACTGGTACGGGGCAGATTGTCCGGAGTCCAGCGGCGGCCCATCTCCATGACGGCAACCTTGTAGCCTTTTTCCACCAGACGATGAGCTGAAACGCTGCCACCGAATCCTGATCCGATCACGATAAAGTCGAAATCGAATGGACGCTTGTCGGACCGGGCGTTGTCGGACCGGGCGTTGTCGGATGGACCGGTGTCGGATGGATCGTGGCCGAGAGCCATATCACTGCCTGCCTGCTAGACCGCCAAGCGTGAAAGTTTCGCTTTGGTGGAGTCATGCGCTGTAGAACCATGCCCTGTGGAAGCGGGAGGGGCTTCGGCGGCGCGAATCGCCTTTTCGTCAAGTTCCCACTGATGAATAGCTTTCTGACATCCCTCTCGCGCCATTGCGGTATTCAACAGTCTCTCCGCTTCGTCGAAGGCTTCCTCGGCATCGATTCTGGCGCGGCGAGCCGCGTCATCTGCTCGCTTCACCTTTTTTGCATATAGCCTGATCTGAGAATCGGTAATCTGGGATGCCGGTTCACCGGTCCGGCGCCCTACCACGCCGTCCGATTTCCGGGATAACTCGTTGTAAGCGGCCTTTACGTCACCGCTCCAGCGCGACTTGACTGCCTTGTTCAATTTGTCCAAAGCCGCGTTGGCCTGGTCTGCGGTCTCGCGAACTCTGCGCTTTTCAAACAGCCACCGGAACAGGGACCAGTCCGTCGCCTCCATCATCAGCGCCTTAGCTTCTTCGACTTCGAAAAGTTTCTTCATTCTCTCCTCACTGAGGGACGCAATGGGCAGAATCCTGTCTGCCGTTCAGCACGAAGTCATTTCTTTCTTCTCGCGGCCGCGAACCCGGGCCGCGATAACTTCGCCAATCCGCCGCAACGCATCGGCGCTCTGCGGCACATCCCGTCCGAAGATCTGAAAATCATGAGTCATGTCCTCCCAGTCTTCGAGGACGACGTCCGCTCCTTGGTCGCGGGCATGATCGGCAAATTCCCGAATGCTGTCGTACAGAATCTCGCAGGACCCGGCCTGAACATAAATAGGCGGGAGACCACGCAGGTCAGCCCGCAGCGGCGAGACCAGTGGATCCCGTCTCTGCACCGAATTACAAAACCAGTCTCGCCAGCACAGGAGCGCCGGTTTGGTGATCCAGTCAAACTCCTGGTTGGGAAACGAGTCGATTTCAAAGTTGGTTGGCGGCGAGAGGGCAATGGCCAACGACGGCAGCGGTTCATTCGAATCGCGTGCCGCCAAGAGGAGCGCTAGTGCCAAGTTGCCACCAGCGGAGTCTCCGGCAACGACCAGAGTTTCGGGATCAGTGCCGCTCTCCAGTAACCAGCGGTAGGCGTGGAGCGCATCTTCAAGCTGCGCTGGGAAGTGATGCTCCGGAGCGAGGCGGTAATCGAGAGCAAACGTTCTTGACTTCGCTGCCAGCGTGATCTGAGCGATGAAGTCCGCGTAAGCCTGCGGGTAGAACGAGTACCCGCCGCCATGCAGATATAGGACAGTCACCTGGTGTTCCGCGTTCTTGCTGGAGAGCGAGCTTCCGGAGAGCGAGCTCGAGGAAAACCAGCTTCCTCTGAACTTCGGACGCACGATGGGTCTGATGTTTACTTCCGACAATGCCTGTGAACGGATCACAATCGAATCCAAATAGCGGCGCGACTCGTTTACATCGCGCATTTTCATGGCAGTGTCTACCTGCCTCTTTAGCATACTGGTCGCGACTTCCACAAACGAGTTCCAGCCGGGCCGGCGGGGGCCTTTAAGCATTCGGCGGGCCGACACTTCGATGATGGATCGGGACAACTCCGCCATGCCGCAAACCCGATAGCGAATTGGACCGCTAAAAGTTAATCTTGCCGACATGCACCTCACCAGCCCTCTACGCGCAGCGCGAGGTCCGGTCCGCCGAATAGGCCTCCAGGCTCAGCGAAATCGGAGAGCCGAATGGGACATCAGCAACCAGAGTTCGCAAGATGTTATCCGTATGTCGCCACCAGCCATGAAACATCCGGCGGCCTGTGTAAAGCGCCTGCACCGGGCTCCAGCCGTTGACGTCGAATGACGATTCGGGGCTCACCACCACACTCTGCGTAGCGAGCCGAAGTCCGGTTTTTAGCGCCTTGAGCGTGCTCTCCTTTGCGCTCCACAGTAGGGTCACGAGTCGAGTTTGGTCGGCAGCAGGCGCTCGCGCAACCAGAGCTTGCTCTCCGGCTGTGAAATAGTCGGAGAGGAAAGCCTCGCCACGAGATTCGACCACTTCCAAGTCACAACCCAGCTCAACGCCAAATTGTGCTACCGCACAAATGGCTCTACCGTCCCGGTGACTGAGTGAAATAGCCACAGCAGCGGGCCTTTCGTCGACAAAAGCCTCGGGTGCTCCCGACGCCGTTGGATATACTTCGATTTTCGCGAGGACGAGGGGCTGAGCAGGCAGGTTCAGGTAAGCGGCCAGCGCACGTTTCGCCGTCCAGCGTCCGAGCGTCCAATCGGCGCGCCGTTTGGCAAAACGGAGAGCGTTCTGACGTGCCGTTTCACTTGCACTTAACCAATCATTTCCTGGCGGCACATCGCCTTGGATCTGTTCCAGCCAGTACACGTTCATCGAACACAACCTCTCCGGGACTAAGCCGCTTCAACCACCTGAAGAACTCGCTTCCCGGATTCCAGTTCTTCCTCTCGTGCAATCCCGCGCTCTACCGCGTCGATGAGATAGGGCCGCAGGGTGGCGGGCGGAATGATGCAATTCAGTGCGCCGACGTCGAGGGCACGTTGCACACTGTGAACGTGGTCAAACTCGGCGGCCATCTCGCCCAGCTTTTCGGAATGCACAACCTTAAAGATCTCCTCCCACTGGGTGCGCAGCCGTCCTTTCTCAGAACCCTCGGCCTTCGCTATCGCCTGAGTCAGGTCCTGGAGACGAGAGTCT
>JBEKWZ010000546.1:0-3741 GCA_049512555.1 Candidatus Sulfotelmatobacter sp.
CAGGCCGATTTTGAATTTGTCCTTGGCGGTTTGCGGCGGCAGAATCACGTCTGCGCTCACCGAGCGGAAGTTGGGTATGATTCCGAGGATACGCTTGGTCTGCCCTGTATCTGAGGAGTTTGACGACGACGAGCTCGTCTTAGCGACAACCGAGTTGGCGCTCGGAGTATCTGGCAGTTTTGACAGGTCGGCTGCAGTTGTGCCTTGCGTGGAAGAGGGAGGAGCGGGCTCCTGCCCCTGCAGAACCGTCACCAGCGAAAAAATAATTGCACAAGCCCAGGCAAGTTTCATTTAGGGTACCTATGTCAGCATGGGATTATCTGGCCCGATTGCATAACGTCGCGCTTAGTCCGTACAACAGTGGAAGATAGACAATCGAGGCCGCCAGCAGCCGACGTGCAGCGATTCTCGAACGCTGAACCACGAATTCCAATCCGCAGTACAGGAACCCTTCACCCAGCAGTATCGCGGCACAATAAAAAATCGCCGCGTGGCGTGCCGGAGATTGCATGATGCTGATGGCGACGAGAGCAACGAGCGGCAATAGAGTTTCCAAAATCACGAAAGGAACCCTGGCACTGCCCTTCGGCAGAACCAAATAGCCCGCGCGGTCGTAGTCTTCGCGGTACATCCATGCTATTGCCATGAAATGCGGAAACTGCCATAGAAAAAGCATGGTGTACAAAATCCCCGCATCGATGTTCAATCGGCCGGAAGCTGCGGCCCAACCAATGAGCGGGGGCATGGCACCCGGAAAAGCTCCGACGAGAACGCATATTGGAGTTTTTCGCTTCAGTGGTGTGTACAAGAACAGATACGTGACCAACGTCAAGGTTGCGAGCATACTCGCGAACAGGTTGACAGCGATCGCGAGATAGATGCTGCCGGTCACCGCCAATACAGTCCCGAAAGCCAAGACTGTAGACGGTTTGACACGGCCAGCTGCGGCTGGGCGCCTGGCGGTTCGTCGCATTTCCGCGTCGAACTTTCGTTCGAGGTATTGGTTGAGGGTCCCGGTCCCACTTGCGACCAGCAATGTTCCGAGCAAAGTGTTGAATAGCCCTGCGAAAGAAAACGGCCGCCCCTCACGCCCCGAAGCCAGGTAAAACCCTACAAAAGTTGTGATCAAGATCAGGAAGTTCACTTCTGGCTTCGTGAGCGCCCAGTAGTCTGAGAGCAAAGTGGATTCCCGCAAATGTCGCGCTTGTACCGCCGCTGAAGAAAACTCGGTAAAAGCAGGCCGTTGCGACATCTCAGACCGCCTCCATCCTCTGCGGATCCGTGTGCCGTACCGCGATGGTTCGGGAGTCGAATGCGGGAATCACAAGCTCTGCGGACCGCTGGTGCGATCGATAGGGTGAGAGTAATCGCGCGGTGAAGACTGCCCCGGCGATTACGTAGACGATGGTTACGCAAGTCCACATCAACGCACCGGCGCATTGCTGATCTTCCAGAGCAGAGCGGCCAAAAGAATGAGGTGACGACAAGAACACCGGGTAGACCACCCGATCACAGAACACGAGAAATCCAGAAAGAATATCGCACGGTAAGGTAGCCAGGAATAGATACAAAAGCATTGATGATTCTTGCCACCTTGAGACGCGCGGCCAAGGCTGCACTACCGGCCACCAGAACAAAAGTCCGGTTGCGAGAAACGATGCTTGCTCAATGTCGTGACACATTTGCGATCGCAGGCCGAGTATAAACACCGAAGGAATATGCCACAGAACTAACGTGCCTGCCGCTGCAAACCAGCAAAGTGCAGGGCGAGTTGCGGCGCTCGCAAATTGCTGTAACAAGCCGTGCACCGCTAGCTTTCGAGGCATGCCAAGCAAGATCAATGGAGGCGCAAGCGTCATGAGAAGAAGATGTTGAACCATGTGTGCCGTCAGCAACTCATGATCGAGCGAGGCCAGAGGTGAAGCCGTTGCAATCCAGATGAAAGACAGACCGCATACAAAGCTGGCGGCGCGCCAGACCTCAACTTCTTGATCATGCCTGCGAAGGCGCAGCCATTTACGCAGATACACTAGTGAAGCAAGAATCAAGGCGCCAGAGATCCAGAACAACTCGGACGCGACGTGATGAATGTGCGGTGTCATCGGCGGCCTATGGTTGACTCCCGGACGTTTGCAGTTGACCGCTGCCAAGTACCAGTTCGCGTGCCGCATCGCGAGCCGGAACTTGCTTTGCAGGGTGCAAGGTCTCAAGGAAAGCTACGAGCGCCGTAGTCTCTGCCGGGCTCAAGTTGTTTCCATAGGCGGGCATATTGCCGCCGCCTTGAATCACCTGCCGAATAAGTTGGTCCTGCGTCAGCCGCACGGCAACGCTGTCTAGGGCTGGACCCCTCTGTCCACCCGTGTCGCCAAGCGAGTGGCAATTGCGGCATTGCTTGACCTGGAACACGAGCGCACCCTGCCGCTCAAGTGCAGTCGTGCCATGAATGTACTGGTCGGGTACTGGATCGCCGCTCCAGGCGTTCATGTGCGGACTCCAGGGCGTGAACTCGGCCATGCGAGTAAACGAGCCGAGGGTGATCGCGATCAGGAGCACGGTGATTACCGCGATCGGCCGGCGCTTCCAACTTTTCTCTCCCTCTCCTGAAAGAAACGGAAGAAGAATCAAGCCAAGAATTGCCACAGGCGGAACGATGAGAAGGAACGGCGTCTCCAGTGACGGAGGAAGAAGAGAAAGCAAAGCATAAAGCCACAGGAAGAAGTAGTCGGGCTTGGGCGCAGTTTGGATGATTGTCGGATCAGGCTGCCCTGTGGGCCCAAAAGGGCCGAAATAGAAAGCGCATGCGGCGACTGCAAGAATGATGAACGCGGCAAAGAACATGTCTTTCCATATCGCATAGGGAACGAACGGCTCGCCATCCTTCTTGGTCAAAGCGTGATACTCGGCTTCATAAGTGGCTCGTCTTACGATGCGTCCCGGCATCGGCCATTCGTTGATACCTAGCTTCAACACCATCAAGACATGGAGGCTGACGAACCCGATCAGCAATCCGGGAATCACGAATACGTGCAAAGCAAAAAACCGGGAGAGGGTTGCACCCGCGATGATCGGGCCACCCAGCATTAGCTTGACAGCAAAAGGGCCGACGACGGGAACGCGGCTGGCAATCGACGCTCCGATTCCCAATCCCCAGTAGGCATCCTGATCGAAGCGCAGGACCTGACCGGTAAATGCCATGCCCAGAGTCATCAACAGCAGAAATACGCCGATTATCCAGGTCAGTTCGCGGGGAAATTTGTGAGCTCCAAAGAGGAACACCTGCACCATATGAATCAGAACAATGGCCACCATGAAGTTGGAGCCCCATCCATGCATGGCGCGGATGAACCAGCCAAGGGCAACTTGATGATTTAGGGCCTGCAGGCTGCTCCACGCCTCGCCGGCCGAAGGCACATAAACAAGAGCCAATAGAATGCCAGTGACCAGTTGCAAAAGAAAAACCGTGAGAGCGGCGCTGCCAAAGACATAGAACCAGCTTGCGGTATTACGCGGCACGGGGTGGCCGGCGGCCCCGCGAATAGGTGCCGCGAGTTGAAGGCGATGGTCGAACCATTCGCCAATTTTCGCGATCACGCGCATGGCGATTTCTCCGAGCTCAGACTTGCCACTGGGTCGCCTGGAGTCGGCAACTGTCCGGCGTCAATCGTGAGCAATCCGTTTTCGATTTTGTATGGATATTCGAAAAGACCGCGCTCTGGTGGCCCAGACGCCCGTGAGCCGTCG
>JBEKWZ010000547.1:0-4895 GCA_049512555.1 Candidatus Sulfotelmatobacter sp.
GGGGGGAATGGGGATGCGCGGACGATCGCGGCGGGGGAGACTCTTACGCTGCTCGATGAGGCTGGACCCGGGCTCATCACGCACGTATGGGTCACGATTGCCAGCGACGATCCGAACCATTTGAAGGCTCTAGTATTGCGGATGTACTGGGACGGCGATGCTTCGCCCAGCGTGGAGGCGCCGATTGGCGATTTTTTTGGGCTGGGGTTGGGAGACTATCACTTGTATCAGTCGCTGCCGTTGTCGGTGGGTGCGGACAAGGCGCTGAACAGTTTTTTCCCGATGCCGTTTCAGAAACATGCGCGCATCACGGTCACGAACGAGGGCACGCAAAGGACTGATGCGTTTTATTTCAACATCGACTATCGCGCTTACACGAAGCCGCTGCCGGGGGATCTGCTTTACTTTCACGCGCAGTACCGGCAGGCCGCGCCAGCACATGGCTGGACGAATCAGTGGCGTTCGAATGGCGACGCGATCATCAACGATAAGAAGAATCTGAACGGAGACGGCAACTACGTGTGGATGGAAGCGACCGGGCGCGGGCATTTTGTGGGCGTCACGATGTCGGTGCTGGAGAATCAGGACGGGTGGTGGGGCGAGGGCGATGACATGTTTTTTGTCGATGGCGAGGCGCTGCCCTCGATCAACGGCACCGGGTCGGAAGATTATTTTCTGGGAGCGTGGGATTTCGGAGGGCGTCCGTTTTCGTATGGGCTGTATGGCGCGCCGGTCGTGGGGCAGGAAGTTGCCGGCGGGCGGTGGTCGCTGTACAGATTTCATCTGGATTCGCCGATCACATTTACGAAATCGCTGCGGGCGACGATTGAGCACGGGCATGCCAACCACCGGTCGGATAATTATTTTTCCGTTGCGTACTGGTATCAGACCGAGCCGCATGCGGCATTTCCGGCGCTGCCGCCGCTGGAGCAGAGGATTCCGCGGATTTATGCGGTGGGCGGGCCGGGGAATGCTGGGAAGTGAACCGACTTCTTGGCCACGGATTCACGCGGATTTTCACGGATAGATCTTTGAGGGCGCCGCGGGATTCAGATCGTCCGGATGGTAGGGATGCTTCGACTGCGCGGTGAGGATCGCTATTCTCTCCTCACGGTTCCGCTCAGCATGACAAGGGGTGGGGAGTTTGAGCCGGGCTAGGCTGATAGCTGACAGCTGCAAAAAATAAGAGTTCCGAGGTGATGTGGGGTCCATTCGTCTCGGCCAGTAGCTCGCGTTTGACCCTTGCTCGACCTGCTTTCAGAGTTTCCCTTGCGGGGACCTCCGCGCGATCTTCGCTTCGGATAAACCTACCCTACGCCTCGGAACTCTATCTTGCCTTCAACAGGTCTTCTTTGTTCGCCTCGACCAGCGCTTTGCTATAGACCCTTGCTCACCCTCCTTCCCAATCTTTCGATCAGGAAAGTGACTCCGCTTGAGCCCCGGACGCCGCACCAACCGGAAAAACTTAAGAAGCTGTCAAAGAACAATCCTGTTGTACTCCTTCTATTTTTTCCGTCAACGAAAAATACGCGTTTGTAACTATCTGAGTTTTCAATCGAGTGCAGCCCGTCCACAAGCCGGTGACCGGATTTGGTGCAAACCCGCGATGCATTTCTCGCGCAGTCCGCGCTGGACGCGGAGTTTCGCTTTCTGTATTGATGTGAATCGATGTGAAGCCGCCGTGCGATTTTATTTCTGGGTTGTGAATATCGCGCACTTCCCGTGCCTGGCGCGGAGTCTGTAATGCCAGTGACGCAGAAATGAGCCACGGTTTCAGGATTCAGCAAAGAACCGCGGCTTGAAGCCAAAGTTGATTTTCAACGCCACATTTACGCGGCCCTGAAGGGCCGCTCTTCCACGGTCGTGTCCGCGTCCTCGTTCTCAAGCGACCTCGATTTCTTCGTCCACCAGGCGCTTGTCGGTCTCGTCGGAGCCGGTAAGTTCGAACGAGTTTGTGATCGCGGCCTTGCCTTTTTCCACGCTGGTGATGACGTAGGAGCAGCCGAACCAGTGGGCTTCGGCGAGGTCGGTGGGTGACCAGTGGGCGGGGTGGTCGGGGTGGGAATGGTAGAAGCCAACGATGTCTTCGCCCCGGTTGCGGCCTTCGCGCTGGATGCGCACCAACTCCTTGGGATCGATGTTGTAGCGGTTGTGGGCGGAGTCGGTGCGAGTGTTGCCGCAGCGGGCGGTTGAAGTGACGACGCGGGTTCCGTTGTCGACATCGTCGATGCGACCGAGCAGGATGCCACAGCACTCGTGCGGGTAAGTTTGCTCGCCGTGGTGGCGGAGGGCGTCGTAATCGTGGCGGGTGAGGTTCAGCATTGGTGACGTTCTTCTAGCGAAATCAAAATCCAACTCTAGCCGCAAAGAACACGGCTAGAATGGGGCACTCTCGGCTCTGAATCAGGAATCGGCAGTTTCTTCATCCTTCGTTCCAGAATCTTTCGCTCAGATATTTGTCGCCGGAGTCGCAGAGGATGGTTACGATCACGGCTTCGTGGCCTCGCTTCAGCTGCAGGTCGTGGGCGATCTTGAGGCATCCGACAACGGCGGCGGCGGCGGAGATTCCCACCAACAATCCGGCGGTGCGCGAGAGCTGGCGCGCCATGGCGTAGGCGTCTTCGGTCGAGATTTCGAGATTCTGATCGGCGAGCTGGGGATCGTAGATTTTGGGGACGATCGCGCTAGCCATGTGTTTGGCACCTTCAATGCCGTGGAACGACGAGTCGGGCTGCAGCGAGATGCACTGAACCGCGGGATTCAGTTCTTTCAGCCGGCGCGTGGTGCCGACGAACGTGCCGCTGGTGCCGAGCATTGAGACAAAGTGCGTGACTCGGCCTTGCGTCTGCTGCCAGATTTCGTTGGCGGTACCGTGATAGTGCGCCTTCCAGTTGGCTTCGTTGGAATACTGGTCGGCATAGAAATATTGGTCGGGATGTTTGGCGGCCAGCTCGCGTGCCATGCGAATGGCGCCGTCGGAGCCGTCCGCGGGATCGGTATAAAGAATATTGGCGCCGTACCCTTGCAGGATTTGTTTGCGCTCGCGCGAGACATTCTGCGGCATGCACAGGGTGACGGGGAAGCCTTCGGCCGCGCCCAGCATGGCGTAGGCGATGCCGGTGTTGCCGCTGGTGGCGTCGAGCAGAATCTGGCCGGGGCCGAGTTGGCCGCGGCGGCGGGCTTCGGCGACGATGTTGGCGGCGGCGCGATCTTTGACCGATCCGCCGGGGTTATACCATTCAGCTTTACCCAGAAGGGCTACGCCGGGCAGGTCGGCGGTGAGTACGTCGAGGCGCAGCAGCGGAGTGTTGCCGATGCGCTCGATCAGGCTGTGGCCCAGCGTTTCGCCTAGTCCTACCGCAGCTTCGCGCGATACGTCGGGTTCTACCGGAGTCGACATTGCCGCCATTTTTGAAGAACTGTGTGCCATGAGGAACTGAAGCGCCGTCACCAACGTAATGTGCTATGTGTGCCGAAACGATGTATGTAGTACCTTGTTTACTGAACTTTAGATGAATCAGCTTCGCCCGGCGATGCAGTGCGTGTAAAGTTACGCCCGTTCTTATAAGTGCAGCATCTAATAAAAAGGCATCGCCCCGGCAGTGAAAGGTTGAACGAAAATCGCAATGTCTAAAACTATTGAAGCACGAACCTACGAGGAAGCGCTAGCCTGGCTGCGCGACCACGGGTTCGACATAACCGACGCTCCCGGCGCGACCGTGCGAGCGTTTTTACGGAAATATAATGTGTCGGCGGCCATCCAGAAGGGGCCGGACGACACGGTGAAGATTTTCGCGTATCCCGGCTACTTGATTGGCAGCGAGATTTCGAAGCTGGTCAACCGAGGGTACCAGCAATTTCTCAAGACCTCGAAGACGGAAGTGCCGGCGACCGCCGATCATTTGAAGGCGCTGCAATCGTTTTCAGAAGAGTTGAAAGAGGGGCTGGGTTTGCCCAGCCTTTATAACGAATCGCTGGGGACGGTGAGCGAGTCGTATCATTACGACCGGATTGAGAATCGAGATAAGGCGGCGGTGGATCGGCCGAAGCGTCCGTGGGAAGTGGCGGGGAAAGAGGCTGCGGTCGCGGCGAAAAAGGGGCGGGCTTAGAGGCTACGACGCGTCAAGACCTGCCACGGGGGCTGAAGCCCCGTACTTCCATGACTTGTAACGCGGCGCTGAAGCGCCGCTCTCCCACGGTATTTTCCGCATTGCGTCCTTCATTAATTGTCACGATAATCCCTACGTCAATTCCTGGGTTAGTTCCCTCGTATTTCGCATAAACGATTCTTGGACTGGCCACGTGAAGACCGCGCCGTCGCGGGTCGTCTTGACCGCACGAATTCCGCTGTGCTACAAGCGACGGTCGACCGTAATCGTTAACGGAGCGACATCTATGAGTCGACTGGCGCTTTTTCCAGGCTCGTCGACCGCGCGGGTTGCAGAGGGGAATCTTCCAATGAGAATGCGAACGAGAAGCACCTTGCAGACCACTTTTTTTCTGGCTCTCTTTCTTGTAAATGCGCTTGTCCACGCCGGCGCCCAGGCCGCGGGTGGTGCCGTCTATCTCGACCCTTCGAAGCCGATCGATGTCCGCGTCGATGATTTGATCAGGCAGATGACTCTCGAGGAAAAGGCTCAGCAACTGGTGAACCAGGCGCGGGCCATTCCGCGGCTGCAGGTGCCGGCTTACGACTGGTGGAGCGAGGCGTTGCATGGAGTCGCTAATGCGGGAACGGCCACCGTGTTTCCCGAGCCGATCGGGCTGGCGGCCACGTTTGATGATCCGTTGATTCACGACATGGCGATCGTGATCGGCACGGAAGCTCGTGCCAAGCATAACCAGGCGGTGCGGGCGGGGCGGCTTGACATTATGGAGGGGCTGGATTTCTGGTC
>JBEKWZ010000548.1:0-3739 GCA_049512555.1 Candidatus Sulfotelmatobacter sp.
GCCCGGAATAACCGGAAGGCGCGAACAATCGCGCCTGTCCGGTTATTTCGGTCAACTTGGCACGGGTGGATCTTCCGAGTTCCATCCGCTGATTTGATCAAACGCTTCGCTTCGAGAACGCCGAGAGGGCAAAGCCGGCGCCAATCGTCAGCAGCCCAAACAGGGCAATCAACGGAAGCGGGCTGGCCGTGGCAGGTAGGGGATCGGCGGCAGCCACAGTCGTTGGTTCCGCGACATCCGCGGGGGGCGCTTCAACAACCTGTGCTAGTTCGACCGGCTCTCCGGTAGGAGCAACGGCCTCGATAGGCGCCGTTTTAAGTGTCTCGATCGGAGCTGTCGTCAGTTCGACAGAGGTTGCAAGCACCGGTTCATTGGCTTCCTTGGCCAACTCGATGGCTCTCGGTTTTTCGTATACAAATTCCTCGCCCCACTGGCGCCCGGGATAGAACCATGCCCTCAAAGCCTCAGGCTCTCCGGCGGGCCGCTCGCGAAACGTAATCGTCGTCTTGTTCGTCGTTTTCAAGCGGTAGTTTGGAATTGCCAGGATGGTGGTCAGCACCTGGGTTTCGTCCTGATTGAAAATCTGGACGATGTGACGGTCGGATTGTGAATCCAGAATCTTGAAAACATACGTGCCGGCCGGCAAGTTATGTTGGCCCACACCCGGAACTTCGATCGGTCCACTAAAAGTGATAACGGTCTTCCGGTTCCAGTCATCCGCCCTGGCAGTGGTCACGACGAGTAAACAAAGAACAGCGAGGCACAATGCGATTCCTAGCCCTTTAAGCAGTTTCATGATCTCTCCTGTAGTTTCTCCGACAAACTCGCCCGGCGATGGTTGTGTAACAAAGAGCTCTTTATGCTGTCGGCTTCACAAGAGAGCTACAGCCGGAGAGTCCGGCTTGTTTTTTCAGGACCGTGGAAAGTTGTTCGAAGGCAAGTATCGAGTATCGGAAATTCGATTGCTGGTCAAAACTGACCACAGTTGGCTTTTGATTCCCAAACTGGACAATGAATTTGGATAATCGAAGATGAGAGACGAGCGGGTCGGACTTCGTTCCTAATGGGGCAGCATTGCGACCTTGGCTGTGCTTCACACACAACGGTAAATCGACACCACGCGCTACTGGCAGCCATTGTTGCAAGCCCCGTCTGCTAGGAACTCTACTGCGGCGGATCCTTCTGGCGAGTCGCCTTTACCCCGGACAAAATCCCAACTCCCAAGAGCACAATCGCGCCCACGGCAATCCAGTGCGCGGGTACGTGCATCAAGTGCGCTCCGTACATCAGTCCGCAGATCATGATTGCGAACCCGGCCGCGTAAATTCCAAAAGACATGGTATCTCCCTTTTCAAGTTCACTGTAATGGCGTGTGCCAAAGAGTCTGCGTGATCGATTGCGGCGTTACCGATTGGGGCCGCTGTCCGCAGACAACCTAGAGTCGCTCATTCGCTCCCGCAGTGCTGTGCAGAATCGCTCACTTTTCCTGGAGGAGGACCTCATGCCGCGAGTCTCGGAAGAACTTTACACCTGGGCCCACTCTCGAACCAGATGGGCCTGAGAACGATTTAAAAGACGAGCAATTGTGACCAGTCTTCTGCAAAAGAAAGTCTGATACTGGCCGCTCACCGGATTCCTGACGAAAAAGTGTATCTCGGGAACAAACTTGGTTTTGTGGAGGTTTCAATGAATTTGAATTTGATGGATCCGAAGCTCATTGCTCTCGTCGCCGCTGTGATTGTCATCGTCGCAGTGGGTGCCTGGCTGTACGTCCGTAAACGCAGGAGTACGACGGCGGGCTTGCGGCAGAAATTTGGGCCCGAGTACGACCGGGCGGTGCTGGCGCATGGGTCAAAAGCGGAAGCGAAGTTAGCGGATCGCGAGAAGCGAATTGACAAGCTCAACATACGCGATCTTGATCCGATGGAACATGAGCGGTACTCGAAGCAGTGGCAGGCCGTGCAGTCTCGCTTTGTCGATTCCCCGAAGGGGGCCGTCGTGGAAGCGGACGACCTGGTGTGTTCTGTGATGAAGGTTCGGGGCTATCCCGTGGCCGAGTTCGAACAACGCGCCGCCGACATTTCCGTCGACCATCCTCGGGTTGTGGAAAACTACCGGTCGGCGCACGAGATTGCGCTTCGCGCGGGAAAAGAAGGGGTAACTACCGAGGATCTCAGAACAGCGATGATTCATTATCGCTCTTTGTTTGAGGAACTGGTGCAGTTGCCAATGGCAGTCGAGAGAAAAGAAGTCGCGTAGCCATCGAAGCTGAAAAAGGAGGACACATGTTGTTGAAACCGAGTGCGGAAGACCGAGCATCGGGCAAGCTCCACGAGGTAAAAGGGAAGATCAAGGAAGAGGTTGGGAAAGCGACAGGCGACCCCGACCTGGAAGTGTCGGGCAATGCGGAGAAGAAAGCCGGCAAAGTTCAGAAAGTGATCGGTCGCCTTGAAAAGGCTGTCGGAGAATAAAGAAGTAGCCTGACGGCAAAACAGACCACGGCACAAACCACGCTAGAGTGAACGGCTGAACACAATGGTTACTTGCTCCGATAGTTGCGCAAAGATTAAGGATCTCGGCTTCAAAGCGTCCACGCAAATAAATATGTATGGCGAGCGCTTTGAGATTGTTTCCGATCCTTTTGATGAAGGTGATTGCATAGCAGTCCGCGCGACCAGCGGAAATGATCCAGCGGTTCGCTTGCTGCGGCTTCCGACCGCAATTCTGGTGGGTCGTGAGGATCGATTTCTGAAACGACCGAGAGTGCTGGCAACCCGAATGCTTTAGGAACTGGATTTCACAAAGGAGAACCACGATGACTACAACTGAGCAGACTAAGTGTGCACACCTTCCATGCAAGTGCGTGGCGCAATCTGGCGACAAGTACTGCGGACAAGCCTGTAAGGAAGCGGGATCCGGTGAAGTCGAGATCGCTTGCCAGTGCGACCATGGAATATGTCCTCTGACCGTATAAGCACAGACGCCCGGCGATTGGAATTCCGAGGGAGAATCTCGAGATGAAATCGCGCCGAACCATAATTTCGATCTTGCTGCTGGCGGTGCCAGCTCTGGCGCTGCATGCAGAGGCGCAATCACTGACCGATTCGGGAGCACCCTCGGGCACGGTTGCGATCACAACTTCAGTGTATCCAGACCTGGCTTATATCCGCCCAACCCCGGAGATGAAGCTTCACAGCTATTTGTTTGACGCGCTTGGGCCCTATCCAATCGCAGGCGCAACGATCGCCGCCGGCATCGACCAGGTAGACAATGCACCGCCGGAGTGGAAGCAAGGCGTCGCTGGTTATAGCAAGAGATTCGGGTCCGATTTCGGTATCAACGCCGTGTCTATAACGACGCGCTATGCCCTCGCGCAGGCTTTGCACGAGGACGCGTTGTACTACCGCTGCGAGTGTAAAGGCGTGTTTCCGCGTTTTCGCCATGCCATGATTTCGACCTTTACGGCACGTCGCGGCGAGGACGGCCATCGCGTCTTTTCGATTTCCGCTCTGGTTGCACCGTATGCCGGGACGATGACCGCGGTTTATGGATGGTATCCCAGCCGCTTCAACGCCAAAGACGGGTTCCGAATGGGCAACTACAGCCTGTTAGGCTATGTCGCCGAAAACGTCGCTCTCGAATTCTTCTATAGCGGACCTCACTCTCTCATTCATCGCATGCATTTGAACAATAGCCACGGAGCGCCAGATCCGAGTCCTGCCCCGTGATCGACAATAGC
>JBEKWZ010000549.1:0-3737 GCA_049512555.1 Candidatus Sulfotelmatobacter sp.
CGATCGAGTCACCACAAGATTGAAGCGCTGTTCAAGGCCTTTGCCCGGGCGCTGCGCGCGGCGTGCTGGCGCGACCGGCGCATGGCTCGCCTGCTGCCTAGCACCAAGGGAGTGCTGTGATGATCGCGATCGTGGATTATGGCGCGGGGAACCTGGTCTCGGTGAAGAAGGCGCTGGACTGGCTGGGACAGGAGTGTGCCATCACAGCCAATCCTCGGGATGTGGCGAAGTCATCGAAAATCGTTCTACCCGGCGTTGGCCACTTTGCCTCGACGGCGGCTCTGGCGCACTTCGGTCTAAAGAATGCGATTGCGGATGCCATTGAAGCCGGAACGCCCTTCCTGGGGATCTGCGTTGGCATGCAATGGATGTTTGAGCGCAGTCAGGAATCTCCGGAAACCAGCGGGCTGGGCTTGTTGCCCGGGGAATGCGAGCGCTTTCCACCGGGTGTTAAATCGCCGCATGTGGGGTGGAACCAACTTGAGGTCGGCCCGTCTTCACGGCTGTTGCACGGCGTACCGTCAGCCTCGTTCGTATATTTCACGCATTCCTTTCGTGCGCCCGTTACCGGGGCGACGGTCGCTTGCTGCGAATATGGCGGCCGGTTTTCGGCGGCGGTGGAACGGGATCACGTGTTTGGCGTGCAGTTTCATCCCGAGAAATCCGGGACGGTTGGCTTGAAAATGCTCAGGAATTTTAGCGAGCTCTGATTTCCGCGATCTGACATGTTGACGAAACGCATCATCGCCTGCCTCGACGTAGACGGCGGTCGTGTGGTCAAAGGCGTTCAGTTTGAAAATCTCCGGGACGCTGGCGACCCGGCCGAACTGGCGAAGGCCCATAGTGAGTCGGGAGCGGACGAAATCGTGCTTCTCGATATTTCGGCGGCCCACGAACGTCGTGCAACACTGCTCGACACCGTACGCCGCGCCGCGCGTCACCTGTTTATTCCGTTCACGGTTGGCGGCGGCATTCGCACCTTGGAGGATGCAGCTGCCGTATTTTCGGCGGGCGCGGACAAGATCAGCATCAACTCGGCGGCGCTGGCTGATCCGGCGGTGATCACACGAATCGCAGAACGCTTCGGCTCTCAGGCCGTCGTCGTGGCGATTGACGCCAAGCGTTCCGGGGATGCTTCTCATTGGGAGGCGTTCACGCATGGCGGACGCGCTACAAGCGGACGCGATGCAATTGCTTGGGCGCACGAGGCAGAAGACTGCGGCGCGGGAGAAATCCTGCTGACGTCGATGGATCGGGACGGCACGGGCATCGGCTTTGATTGTGAGTTGACGAGAGCGGTCGCAGACTCGGTGCGAATTCCGGTGATTGCCTCCGGCGGTGCGGGCGGCGCGCAACATTTCGTCGACGTATTCCGCGAGGGCCACGCCGACGCAGCGCTGGCAGCGTCGATTTTTCACTATGGCTTCAGCCGGCTGGCGGACCTGAAGAAAACAATTGGGTCGCAAGGAGTCCCGGTGAGGTGGCCATGCTGATTCCCTCCATCGATCTGATGGGCGGCAAGATTGTGCAGCTCGTGCAAGGCAGGAAGAAAGCTTTGGAGTTCGACGACTTTGAGGAGTGGGTGGGCCGCTTCTCGAAGCATCCGCTGGTGCAACTAATTGATCTCGACGCCGCCATCGGTACCGGTGACAACGTCGCGCTGGTGAAGGAATTTGTCGGAAAACTGCCGTGCCAGGTGGGCGGGGGCATCCGCTCGGTGGAGGCGGCGCAGGCCGCCCTGGCGGCGGGGGCGCAAAGAGTCATCATCGGGTCTGCACTCTTCGCGGGGGACAAGCTGGATCACACTTTTGCGGAGAAGATCGCCGCTGCAGTCGATTCCAGCCGTCTTGTGTTCGCGCTCGATGCGATCGATGGTCGAGTCGTCATCCACGGATGGCGAAAGCAGACCGCGGTCAGCCCGCTTGAGATGATTCAAGCGCTGGAGCCGTGGTGTGGCGCGTTTCTCTATACGCATGTGGAGACCGAGGGGCTGCTCCAAGGGTTCCCGCTGGATGTGATCCGTCCGCTACGTCAGGCCACGGCGAGGCATCTCATTGCGGCGGGAGGTATACGCGCGCAAAAAGAAATCGACGACTTGCACGCCATTGGCGTCGACGCAGTGGTCGGAATGGCGATTTACCAGGGACTTCTCCCCGCATAACGTTTCCTGAAGCTCTTGCATCTCAGAACTTCAGTCCGACGGCGCTGCTCAAAAATGCCGAGACCGGCGACATGGTGCGGCAGGCGCTGACGAACGTCGACATGAAGTTGGGGCTGCAGATTTGTTTGTCGGTGAAGTTGACGGCCGTGCCGAGGCTGCGAAGCTTGAGGTCCTCTACAAATTCGTGATCGGCAGGGAAGCCGCGGGGCGGACGCTTGAGTTTACCGGCATCGTCCCAGTTTAGAAGCTTGCGGACGGCGCGCCAGTCCTTGGGGCGCGACAGGATAGCGTTGCGCACCCTGAGCAGCGTTGTCGACTCAGGATGCCACAAGCCCGATGCGGCGAAACATCCGCCGGGTTCAAGATGGAGATAATAGCCAGGAGAATGAACGTCTTTTCCGCGATGAGAGAATCGCATCGCGACGTGCGTCTTGTACGGCCGCTTGTCATGAGAAAATCGCGTGTCGCGGTAAATGCGAAACATAGAACCGCGTGACGGGCGAGGATCCGCGACCAGGTGCGGCGCGATTTCGGATAGCGGTACTGCAAAATCTGTTATGAATCTCAGGACGGGCTGGCGAACACAGGTTTCCCATTCCTCTTTGTGCGCCAGGAACCAGTCGCGATTGTTGTTGCGCTTGAGGCGCGTGAGAAAGCGAAAAAGATCGGCACTGAAATAAGCGGACATTGAAGATAAGGTAAAAAGAGACGAAGCAAAAGTAAAGTGCGTTGGCAAGAGGCAGGCATTGACGCAGGCTACGACCCCATGTTTCGATGAGAGGTGCCGAGCCGCAAATCTGTCCTTCCGGTGGACGACCTTCTGCCGGAGATTCTTGATTCCTTAAAACTGCACCCGAACCTTGTGATCGTGGCCGCGCCCGGGGCGGGGAAGACCACCCGTGTGCCGCCCGCACTGCTTGGGATGGTAAGCGGAGAAGTGGTGGTACTCGAACCGCGCCGAATTGCAGCACGACTGGCAGCGCGCCGAGTCGCGTGGGAACTGGGCGAAGAGGTCGGCGAGACAGTTGGATACCAGATCAGGTTTGAAGAAGCGGTTGGCCCGCGCACGCGCCTGCGATTTGTCACCGAGGGCATCCTTACGCGGCGCTTGCTTTCCGATCCTTACCTGAAGGGCGTGGCAACCGTAGTGCTCGACGAATTCCACGAGCGCCACCTCGAAAGCGATCTCGCGCTGGCGCTGTTGAAGCGATTGCAACAGACACGCCCTGATCTGCGAATTGTGGTCATGTCGGCGACGCTCGACGCGGATCCGGTGGCAAAGTATTTGAATGATTGTCCGATCGTGAGGTCCGCCGGAAGACTGTTCGACCTTTCGATCAAGCATCTGCCGTACTCTCCGGAGCCGCTGGAAGCACAGGTGCGGAGTGCGTTGGAGTTGGTAATCGATGCGGGACATTCCGGGGACATCCTCATATTCCTCCCGGGAGCCGTGGAGATTCGTCGGGCAATGCGGGCGTGCGACGTGGTCGCTCGCCGGGCCGGACTGCTGGTGCTTCCGCTGTATGGCAGTCTGTCGGCGAGCGAGCAGGACCGAGCGCTCTCACCCGCGTCTCAA
>JBEKWZ010000550.1:0-3733 GCA_049512555.1 Candidatus Sulfotelmatobacter sp.
CGGCGATTTGCAGCACGATCCTAACGACATTCCGCTGTTCCTGGAAAAGATTGCGGCGGGTTACGACATTGTCAGCGGATGGCGCAAAGTGCGCGTCGACAATTTCTGGATGCGCCGCATCCCGTCCCGCATCGCCAACTGGATGATGGCCAAGATCAGCGGCGTCGACATTCACGACTTCGGTACGACGTTCAAGGCTTACCGGCGAGATATTCTGGAGCAGGTACCGCTCTACGGCGAACTGCACCGCTTCATTCCGGCGCTGGCCTCATGGCATGGCGCAACGATTTGCGAAGTGCCCATTCGCAACGTGAACCGCGAGCGCGGGGTTTCGCATTACGGCATCACGCGCACCTTCCGCGTGTTTTTCGATCTGCTGACCATTCGCTTTCTGCTGCGCTACTTGTCGCGCCCGTTACACTTCTTTGGCAGCATCGGCATGATGAGCATTTTCGGCGGCAGCGCTATCGTGCTCTGGCTGGGCGTAGAGAAGTTTTTGCGGCACGTGCCGGTGATGGCCACGCACGGCCCACTGATGATGGCTGCTCTCGGCCTGCTGCTCGGCGGCTTGAATCTTCTCGCGATTGGCCTGCTCGGCGAAATGCAAGTCCGCCACTACCACGAACCCAGCCGTCGTGCCCCTTACTCAGTCGACCGCGTGCTGCGCTCGCAGAACGAAGAACACAGCGTCTCGGAATAAGTTCCCAAACTACTAGTGAGCAGTGGGCAGAAAGTCGTTGTACGAGTGTAGCGCCCATCCGGTGTAACGCGGGTTCGAGCCGTGCGCTTTGTCCAAAGCGGCCAGCATCTGCGGGAGGAGTTCCCCATAATCGGGGGTCCGCAGACCGATGACCATCTTTGCCAGGCCGGTGCTCTGCAAACCGTCATAAGCCGTATCCAGAAATTTCTGGCTTTCCGTCTGCAGCTTCTCGATCTTTTTCTGTTCGCTTTCTCTGTCGCCCGGACTGCTGAGTTCGTACAGCATGAGCGTGAGTCGCGGCAAAGAGGACAGCAATAATTTGCGCTGCGCGGCCTCGCCTTTCAGCAGCTTCTTCTGGATGTCGGCATTCACCATCAGGTGGGCTGGTTCGGCGAGGCTGCGCACCCCGCGATAGGCGTCGACTAGACCGGGCAGAAATTGAAGATTGCCGACGCCTTTGTTCTCCGGGCGCTGCTGCGGTTCGACGTCGAGGTGAATGCCGTCGAAGCGATGAGCGGGGTGGCTCTGGTCGAAACGTACGATGGCCCGCACCTGGTCCAGCAGTTTGTCACGATGACGGCCGGGTTGGTCCGCGTCCTCATTCGAAAGCAACGCTTCGACGTGAATGCCCGAACCATGAAGAAGGTCGATGAGATGAGGGAAGTCGCCCGGCAGCATTGTGCCGTTGGAAGAAACCGAGATGTAGACTTCGTTGATGTGCTTGGACTGGCAGAAGTCCCGCAACTTCTCTGGGCCTTGCGGCGCTGCGACGATCGATGGTCCCTTCCACACCCAGAGGCCGTGCACCGGAGAAGAATTCTGTGCCGAGGCGGAAAGCGCGAAAGCAGCCATGAAGGTCGCGAGGGTGAGCACCCAGGGGAGCCCGCATCGTGCCCTGCGCAGCGCATCCGGTAAGTGATGCATCAGTCGACGGCAGATCATGAGCGGAGTCATTCAGAGGCAGACCAGGTTGCGGCCGGTTGACCGTTGCGCAGCCAGATGATGAAGTCCGTATACGGCGGTACGCCGCCTAATTCTCGCAAGCGGGTTGCATTCTGCCCGCGATGATAGTGGCTATGCATCGCCGCCTGGGTCAGCGCATGTCGACGGCTGAGTTTGACCGGCGGTTTGAACCACGGAGCTTCGACCAATTCCTCGAGCGTCTCGGGATTCGATCCTTTCAACAACTCTGCGACCGCTGCGTGATAGCGCCGCGCATATTCCTTCAGGTCTGCCATGCTGGCAAAGTCTTCCAGCTTTTTGAAGGCGAACTCCGCTGTTCGCGGGCCGCTGATCCATAAAAACCCGTACTGCACCTGGTGAATGTGCAGCAGCCGTTCGCGGATCGCCTTATCCTCCAGCGCTGGGGGATGCGCCTCAAAGGCGCGCCAGTGCTCGGCGTCGGCCCACTCCTGGTGCGCGTAAAGTTCGTCGAGATAAGAGTTCATCGATTCCTCCGCGGGTCAGCTTGCGGTGAGTTTACTCCGTTTGCGCGCAATTGATGCCATACCGGCGGGCGTATAATGTGCGGCTTGGCCTGCTCAGGAGTTTTGTCATCATGCCACAAACCACTCAATACGAATTGCGTCTCGCCCGCCGCATGTCGCGGCTGGGCACGGAAACCGCGTTCGAAGTCTTGAATAAAGCGCGCGCGCTGGAGCGCCAGGGCAAAAGCATCATTCACCTCGAAATCGGTGAGCCCGATTTCGACACGCCCGCGAACGTGGTGGAAGCCGGCGTGGATGCCATGCGCAAAGGCTGGACGCACTACGGACCGTCGGCCGGACTACCCGAGTTGCGGCAGGCACTAGCCGAATACGTCAGCCGTACGCGCGGCGTGAAAGTTTCCAGCGACGAAGTGGTCGTTGTCCCCGGAGGCAAGCCGATTATCTTCTTTACGATTCTTTCGCTGATTGATGAGGGAGACGAGGTCATCTATCCCAATCCTGGGTTTCCGATTTACGAGTCGATGATCCATTACGTCGGCGGGCGCGCTGTGCCCATTCAACTGCGCGAGGAACACGACTTCTCGCTCGACGTGAATGAACTGGCTGCGCTCATCAATGACCGCACCCGGCTGATTATTTTGAATTCGCCGCAGAACCCTACCGGCGGAGTCTTAGAGCGGCGCGACATCGAGCAGATCGCGAAGTTGATTGGCGATCGCAACATCATGATCCTGTCGGACGAAATCTACAGCCGCCTGTTGTTCGATGGAGGCCAACACTTTTCTATCATGTCGGTGCCCGGGATGCAGGAGCGCACCATTTTGCTCGACGGCTTTTCAAAAACTTACGCCATGACGGGATGGCGCATGGGCTACGGCGTAATGCGTCAGGACCTGGCCGCGCACATGACGCGGCTGATGACGAACTCAAATTCATGCACTGCGAGCTTCACGCAGATTGCGGGGATTGAAGCCATCCGCGGCGATCAAGCTTCAGTCGATCACATGCGCGACGAGTTTCAGCGCCGACGCGATGTGTTCGTGGCGGGGCTGAATAAGATCAAGGGCTTCTCCTGCCGCATGCCGAAAGGCGCGTTCTACGTGTTCCCCAACATCACGAAGACGGGGTGGAAATCGAAGCCCCTTGCCGACGCCTTGCTCGAGCAGGCTGGAGTCGCTGCACTGTCGGGCACCGCGTTCGGAGAATTCGGCGAAGGCTACCTGCGCTTCAGCGTGGCCAATTCGCTGGAGAACCTGCAGCAAGCGCTGGACCGCATTGACGAGTGGACGAAGAAGAATTTGTAAGTTGGCTGAACCGCGAATGCGATAACCACAGGGGACACAGAGGTTCACAGGGTACCTCTGTGTCCCCTGTGTCCCCTGTGTCCTCTGTGGTGATGGAGTTTGTTCATGCCGAAGAAGACAACCCGACGTTCAACGGTGCCCAAATCCTCCCGTCCCGAAGCCCCTGGCTACGGTTTCCCCGAAGGCACCAAGGGTCTGCTGCTGTGGTCGTGGGCGGAGCAGCGTCTGAAGAAGTCGCACAACTACTGGGTTACCACCGTCAGGCCTGACGGTTCTCCACA
>JBEKWZ010000551.1:0-3729 GCA_049512555.1 Candidatus Sulfotelmatobacter sp.
AATGAGTGCTATGGCGATTTATCACCAATTGAGCGATTGCCCCACCAGTTGGAGGCTCGGATAGCTTACGGTTAGCCGACCACTCGCTCGGAGTATCTCCGGCCGGAACGGCGCTTCTCAGTACAGCTCGTTTTCTAACTATCCGCCGGAGCTGTCTAGGTTTTCAGGAATGCCAATCAAAATCAAAGATCGGCCATTCAAGTTCGGCCTCCGCTTGTGATCTTCATGCCTTTCTGATAACAGTTCAATCAATGAATCTGTCCATTCTCGTCTCTGTCCTCTTGCTCGGATTCCTAGCCGACGATTGGTCGAAGCTCTGGGTTGGCGCTCGGTCTCCCTGCGATCCAGGACGCGCGGGGAAGTACCGATGAAGAAGAAGGTCCGAACGTGGTTGGCTGGAGTGCGTTCGGCCTTTCCCACCGCCTTCAGTCCCTACTGGCGCGTGCTGCCGTTAGGGCGGATGAAGATGTTCCTGGCAGGGTACTTCTTCGTGGGCGCCGCCGGCGGTTTCGCGTTCGATCTATTGCAGCTCAATGCTTCGCGCGTCGGCGGAGGTTTCTTTTGGCCCGTCTTAGTGGGCACGGGAGCGGCAACGCTTAGGGCCGCCGCAATCAAAAGGGTTCGTCTTGTCCCTTTCCTGTTTCTGCTGGTTGTCGTGACTGCCTGGCTGGGCTACTGGGCCTCGCACGTTTCGCCGCCTCTGCCGGTCCCCGTCGCTGTACATCGGCGCGTGCTATTCGATGCGGTCGGGATCTTGGTTGGTATCGGTTTCGGGGCTCGATTTCTGCTGATCTTCGCTGGTACGGAGGGCGTGGCCAGCGTGCGTATGCAGACCGAGCTTGCTTTGGCCCACGGCATTCAGGCGACCCTGGTTCCGACCGTCTCTTTCCAGAACGCGAGTTTCGAGCTATACGGCAAATCGATCCCTAGCACAGAAATGGGCGGCGATCTGATCGACGTGATCGAGAGCGGCGGTGGGTTGGTGGCCTACGTCGCTGATGTCTCCGGCCACGGCCTGCCCGCCGGCCAGCTCATGGGGATGTTGAAGACTGCCATGCGACTCGCCGTGGAATTCCGCCAAATGCCGGCAGCAGCGCTCGAAAGTGTAGACCGCGTGCTGCCAGATCTCAAGGAACCTGGGATGTATGCCACCCTGGCCCTGCTGCGCTTCGATGGCTCCAGGGAAGCCGAATACGCGTTGGCCGGCCATCCCCCGATCCTCCACTATCGGCACGGCAGCAGGGACACGTCCCGGCTCTCCATGGAGCAGCTTCCGCTGGGACTGATCCCCGGCGGTTCCTATGCTAGTCGGCGCATCAGCTTTTCACCGCGCGATCTCTTCTTGATGGTTACCGACGGCATAACGGAAGTAGCCAATGCCAGAGATGAAGAATTTGGCCTGACCCGCCTGCAAGAGCTGCTGGCACAACACGCTGCCAGAGCCTTGCCGGAGATTTGGGATCTCATTATGCGCGAGGTGCGACAATATGGTCTGCAGCAGGATGACCAAAGTCTGCTCCTGCTGCGCGTGCTGGACCCGGCCATCCCGCTCACGACCTGAATTCCCAAGGGGCGCAGGAGACCCGAACCCCAGGGGACGCACAATGAGCGAGCCGTAATGTGTCCTGGGTTTACACAGTGGTTTCTTCCCCATGACGGGCAAACCGGAAGTTAACCATTGTAACGAGGCGATTACACTCATTGACCAGCCGACTAGATTTGGTCTTTGTCGTCTTTTGTATTTCCGTGAAAGAGCGTCTGAATCTCAACTTTAGGCGAACGTCGGAGTGTCCAGCCGCGCTCGTAAAGAAACAAATTCAGCCGCAAGTACAGCCAGAGGAAGCCCGTGATTGCGGCCAATCCTAGCAGGAGCTTGAGAATGTCCTTTAGCTCTTCCATTTTGCCGTCACGCCCAATCATCCAGCTCAAGACGGATTGTACTCGGAGTTAGCACGGCAATGTCCCCCCGTCTCGCTTGTTGAAATCAGGCGATTACACGTTTTGACCCTGAGTCGGGGATTCTGAGTGTAATGGCGATTTAACATCAATTGACAGCTCGGTCCCAGTTTCCGAGTCGCCACCGAATCAGCAATAACGTGACGAACGAAGGCTTACAGCAGGGTAGGAGGAGAGAACGATGATCATTCGCGTCTGGCGAGGCCGAACCGCTGCTGCTGATGCAGATAAGTACGAGCGCTTCCTGAAGGAGACTGCATATCCCGACTACGGTGAGGTGCCGGGTAATCGCGGGTGGATACTCCTCCGGCGTCGTGTCTCCGACAACGTCGAATTCATGTTCGTGTCTTTTTGGGATTCGATGGACGCGCTTGCGGAATACACAGGAGGCGACCCGGAGCGACCGAAGTACTACCCTGAGGATCGAGCTTCCCTCCTAGAGCTGCCGGAAGGAGTGGAGCACTATCAGATCGTGGACCTTCAGGCGCGCTGGTGATGCCGCCGTCTGTTCGCTTTTTTGAGGAGTGAGTGTAATCGAGATGTTTCACCAGTTGAGACGATTCTCTGCCGGGCGGTGGCTCGGATAGCTTCCGGGTTGCCGACCATCCAGCCGGAACTCTGTCAAAGGGCACACCACCCTGAAGTGACTCCCGCACGGGGCACCCCGCGTTCTGGTCAAATGGGACACGCTTTATTCATGGCGGAGAGCTTCAGCGGGTGGGACGCCGATGGCGTGGCGGGCGGGCAACAAGCAGGCGAGGAGTGCGCTGAGAGCGAGGAGCGCGGCGGCTGCGAACAGACTGCCCGCGGCAAAGGCGCTTTGCATCCAGTGGGCGAGGACAGCGCCGAGAAAGCTGTCAAAGGCAAGACCGATGACGATGCCCGTGGCCGCGCTGACGAGCGCGATGCGCGCGGCGACCCACAGAACCTGCGCGCGCGGCGCGCCGAGCGCCAGGCGGAGGCCGAACTCCGTAGTGCGCTGCGCCACGGTGTAAGCGACGACGCTGAAGATGCCGACCAGCGCGAGTGCGAGCGCCATGGCAGAGAAGACGCCAAATAAGATGGAGAAGAGCCGCTGGCGGCTGTACTGCGCGTCGTGTTCGATGGCTTCGTTCAGGGTGAAGGCGCCGTTGGAGATCTGCTGGTCGGAAGCGACGGATGCGACCGCGGCGCGGATGGAGTGCAGGCAGGTGAGCGGATCGCCCTGGGTGCGGACGAAGAGCTCCACGTATTGCCGCATCAGGGTGGTGTACGGAAGGTAGATGGCGGGGACGACGGGGCGACCGATGCCGTCGTTGCGCGCATCGCCGACGACGCCGATGATCTGACGCCAGGCGGTGCTTTGCGCAGAACTGGCCGTGAAGCGATTCTGAAAGGGGAGAGCGGGAATGCGTAGCTGTCGGCCCAAGGCATTGGACGAGGAGAGATAGCGTGTCGCGAAAGCCCGATTGACGACGGCGATGAAGTCTCCGCCCCTGTTTTCATCCGTACTCCAAACGCGGCCCTGCAGCAGCGGAATGCGGAGCGCAGCGAAATACTGCTGGCCGACCAGCATCACACGAGCCTGCGGCTGCTCGCCATCGCCAGTTCCGTCAATATTGAAGGAGCTCTCAGTGTCTACCGGATCACTGAAGGGCGGCGTGGCGTCGACGCCGACAGCGACCGTGGAGACTCGGGGAACGGATGCGATCTTCTCCCGGATCTGCTCGATATACGCGGCGCGCGCTTCCCGCGACTGAAGGCGGCCCCACTCGGCCGGGTTGTCGACGTGCA
>JBEKWZ010000552.1:0-3717 GCA_049512555.1 Candidatus Sulfotelmatobacter sp.
GAGGCCGAACTGGCTGGAGAAAGCGAAGCAATGAAGCGCCCTTCGGCTAGCTAGTACATCGATTTTGAAATACGAATCATATCAGGCAGCTTTGTCGAGTTTATAGGACCAGGTGTGAACGACGGGATGGCGATTGAATTCATCCATGGCAGCCATGATGCGGTCCTTGAGTTCCTGTTTGGACGCGACGCGGATGTGGCGCAGCACCGAGCGGGCGAGCTTGGAGAAGAAGCCCTCGACGAGATTGAGCCAGGAACCATGCTTGGGTGTGAAGGTGAATTCGAAGCGGCCGACAGGTTGTTCGGCAAGCCAAGCCTTGGTCTCCTTGGAGATGTGGGCGGAATGATTGTCGAGGATCAGCTTGATCGCTGTATGGGTCGGATAGGCGGCATCGACAAGCTTGAGAAATTCGATGAATTCGCGGCTGCGATGGCGATCCCTGACGAGGGCATGAACCTGACCGGTCAGCAGATCGATGCCAGCCAGCAAACTGACGGTGCCGTAGCGCTTATATTCATGATCGCGCGCGAAGGCCGCCTGCACGCCAGGCTCAGGCGGCAGGTCCGGGGCGGTGTTGGCGATCGCCTGGATACCGGGCTTCTCGTCATAGGAGACGATCGCCACCGCATCGCTCGGCTCTTGTTTGGCGGCGGCCGCCGTCTCCTTGATAAGCTTCACCTCGCGATAGACGCACAGAACTTCCGCCATCTTCTGCTTGAACTCTGGGTCACGGCGTTCCAGGTAGTAGCGGACCTTGTGCGGCTTTATTTCCTGCTCATTGAGGATGTTGCACAACGTGCCTTGAGCCAGTTTGGCAAGGCAGGTGTGTCCCTCCGACGGCCCATGCTCACGCGCATGGCGGGCGAGAAGCCGCGTCGTCCACAATTCGTGCGGATAGCCGAGTTCCTTAGCCTTGCGGCAGGCGAGATCAACAACCCATGCCTTGGCTGCGGCTGTGATCGTCGGTTCCTTGCCGGGCCTCGGCCGATCGTCGAGCGCCACCGTCGGACCATAGGCCAGGGCCCGTTCGACGCAACGCTGGACCGTCTGATGGTGCACCCCTATAGCCTGCGCCACCGCAAAAAACGACCGGTCTTCCCAGTAGGCGAGCAGTATTCGCGCCCGCTCGACCCGGCTCGCCGGCTCCGTCCGCGACCGTGCCACCGCACCCAAGCTGGTCACATCCTCATCGCTGAGCGCCAATTCGATTGCCCGCCGCCATCCCGCCATGAAATCAACCTGCGTTTCCGAATCAAGCAGTCAGGCTACAAGTCGTCTCAGCAAAAATGAATCCCACCCCCATATGATCGATTTCATCGAATCGATGAACTAGGAGCCTGTCCGAGTAATAGGCGAATTTTGCTGGCCAGAGAAGGGCGAGTCAGATTCTGTCTTTGGCATGAGCAAGACATTCCGCGCCTGGAAGATCGATGAGCCGCTGCTTCTGCCGCCGGTGGTGCAGGAGTTTGTGGCCAAGGACCATCTCGCCCGCTTTGTGCTGAACCTGGTGAGGGAGGAGATCGACCTTGCCGAGATCACCGCGAGCTATGACAGCGATCGGGGGCAGCCGCCGTTTGATCCCGTGATGATGACGGCTGTGCTGCTTTATTCCTATTGCTGCGGCATCTATGCCTCGCGCCGCATTGCCAAGGCGTGCCGCGAGCGCGTCGATTTCATGAGCATTGTGGGGTTCGATGCGCCGGATTTCCGTACCGTCTCGGAGTTCCGCCGGCGGCATTTGAAGGCGCTGGGTGCGCTGTTCAAGCAAATTCTGCATCTGTGCGAGACGGCGGGCCTCGTCAAGCTCGGCCATGTCGCGCTCGATGGCACCAAGGTCAAAGCCAACGCCTCGAAGCACAAGGCGATGAGCTATGAGCGCATGGAGAAGCGTGCCGCGGAGCTGGAAGCCGAGGTTGCCAAGTGGCTCAGCGCCGCCGAAACGGCGGACGCTGCGGAGGACAAGCTATACGGCCGCGACAAGACCGGCGAGGAGATGCCGGATTGGGTGGCCGACAAGCAGCGGCGTGCTGAGAAAATCCGCCAGGCCAAGGCCGAACTCGAGGCAGAGGCGAAGGCTTCGGCCGAAGCCAAGCTCAAAGCTGCGGCCGACGCGCAACAGCAGCGCGAAGCTGAGGGACGCAAGAAGCCCGGACGGCAGGCCGCCCCGCCCTCGACCACGCCCGACCCCAAAGCCCAGAAGAACTTCACCGATCCGGAGAGCCGGATCATGAAGAGCAAGGACGGCTTCGTGCAGGCCTACAACGCCCAGATCGCGGTCGACAGCCAAGCGCAGATCATCGTCGCGCAGGACGTGACGCAGAGCCCCGTCGATAGCGGCCAACTGGTGCCGATGACCGATGCGGTCGAGACCAATCTCGGCCGCAAGCCCGCCCAGGCCTCGGCGGACGCCGGCTACTGCTCGGAGGCCAATCTCGAAGCGCTGGAGAACCGCAGCATCGATGGCTATGTGGCGACCGGCCGGGCCAGGGACGCGGTTGACGGCACGGTTGCCGGCGGGCCCGCTGCCGTACCGGGAGCGCCGGAGCCGGCATCAACCTCCAAGCCGGAAGCAGAGTCGAAACAAACCCGCGTCGAGGCCATGCGCGCCAAGCTCAAGGCCGGCGGGCACGCGAGCCCTTACCGCTTGCGCAAGCAATTGCCCGAGCCGGTGTTCGGGCAAATCAAACAGGCACGCGGTTTCCGCCAGTTCCTGCTGCGCGGCTTCGAGAAAGTATGCGGCGAATGGGCGATGGTCTGCACCGCCCACAATCTCCTCAAGCTTGCTCAGGGGCGGACTCTGTCCGCAGCGCTGCCGCAAGCCGCCTAATAAGCCAAGGGCGCGACCAAAACGGGTCCCGCCCCTACCATGGCACCGCCCCTTGCCAAGGCACCGCCGATCTCATGCTAAAATATTTCTACCCGCGATTAAACAGACAGGCTCCTAGACGACCGATTCCATGAAAGTTGTCATAAGCGGGGGATTCATCTTGGTTTTCGGACTCCTATATAGGTCGCGTGTTCCCAAGATGAGCGGGGTAGAGGTGTCATGGCAGCGTGGCGGCGGGCGATTGAATTGTCGCTTGGAGATGAGGATACGGCGAAGTTGAGATCGATAGCGCAATCGCGAACGGAACCGGCGAGCCGGGTCGAGCGGGCGCGGATATTGCTGGCCTATCGGGAAGACCCGTCGTTTTTTGCGGTCGGTCGGGCGCTCGGACTGCATCATCAGACGGTCCAGCGCTGCGTCGAGCGTGCTGTGGCCGAAGGCCCGATGGCTGCGCTCGACGATCGCCCTCGCCCCGGCAGGGAACCGACGATCACGCTGGAGGCCAAGGCATGGCTGGTGTCGCTGGCGTGCCGAAAGGCGAAGGACCTCGGCTATCCCCACGAACTGTGGACGACCCGGCTTCTCGCCCGCCACGCTCGCCAGCACGGACCGGCGCAGGGACATGCGTGCCTCGCCAATCTGGCACAGGGCACGGTATGCAAGATCCTCGACCAGGATGAGGTGAAGCCGCACAAAGTGCGATACTACCTGGAACAGCGCGATCCCGACTTTGCGGAAAAGATGGCCGAGGTGCTGTGCGTCTATCGCCAAGTGAAAATCCTCAAGCAGGCGGCGGCCGTGTCGAAGGCAAAGAAAGGACCGAGCGACGCGGTGGCGATCATCTCTTACGACGAGAAGCCGGGTATCCAGGCGATCGCGACGACTGCCCC
>JBEKWZ010000553.1:0-3716 GCA_049512555.1 Candidatus Sulfotelmatobacter sp.
CGGACTGCCCGTTCCTTGTCCGTCCAGGCCATGGGCGTCCACATCTGCGCGAAGTCCGGAAACCGGAAGCTTTCCGGCATCACTCCGGCCACGAGATAACTCTGGCCGTCCATATTAATGTTCTGGTTCACGATGGCAGGATTCGATCCAAAATGCTCCTGCCACAGACGATGGCTGAGCACCACAACATTGGAGTGGCCGGGTTGGTCTTCTTCAGGCGTAAACACACGCCCCAGCTCGGGCTGAACTCCCATGGTCGCGAAAAAACCGGATGTCGCCGCACAAGCATCAAGTTGCTCCGGCGTCGCGCCGCCGGTCAGAGTGAACCCGTGGTAGGTGTACATCGCCATCCGTTCGAAGATGTGGTTCTGCCGCTCCCAGTCGAGATAATTCGCCGCGGAAACGGAGAATGTCGTCATTCCCGGAAAGCTCGCCGCCGGGGGAGTATGCCAGACCCGAACCAGCCGGTCAGGATCTCTGAACCGCAACGGACGCAGCAGAACTCCATTCACCACGCTGAAAATTGCCGTGTTAGCGCCAATGCCCAAGGCGAGGGTGATCACCGCAACCGCAGTGAACCCGATGCTCTTGCGAAACTGGCGCAGCGCAAAGTTAATGTCTTGCAGCAGTCCGGTCATCATTCCCTCCCTCTCATTCGTAGCGCAATGCCACCATGGGATCGATTCTCGTCGCGCGCCTGGCAGGGACGTAACACGCAGCCATGGCCGTCACGAACAGCAAAAGCGCAACGCCGGCAAACGTAAGCGGATCGGTTGACGTGACTTGGAATAGCAAACCAGCCATAGCTCTTGCCACCGCTAGCGCGACAACCGTGCCCACTAAGATTCCAGCCAGGGCCTGCCACAATCCTTCTTTCATGACCTGGATCAGCACATCCTGGCGTCGTCCCCCGAGCGCGATGCGTACCCCGAATTCGCGAGTTCGTTGGCTGACTGAATACGCGATCGCGCCATATAGTCCGAGTGAAGACAGCATCAAAGCTAAGGCGGCGAAGGCGCCGATCAGCACAAGACTCAAGCGTCTTGTAGCAAGAGTCTCGCGCGTGATGCTATCCATGGTTCGTATTTCATTGATCGGCTGATCAGCTTTAACCGAGTGGACCCGCGCCCGCAGTGATCCCGCCAGGTTAAGCGGATCCCCAGCGCTTCGCACAAAAAGGTGCATGCCGGCAAAAACATGGTGCGTTGGGTCCTGCAAGAAGGGCATGTACAGCGCCGGCTCCGCTAGAACGTCCAACCCTCTTTGTTTTACGTTTGCCACCACGCCGACAACTTCCCGGAACCGCGGAGCCGGACTTCGGTCGCGGCCGGGGCCCACATAATTAACGGCGATGCGTTTCCCGATCGGATCTTGTCCTGGCCAGTAGGTTTGGGCGAAGGCCCGGTTCACGATCACGACCGACGGAGTGGTCTCGTCGTCGTGTTGCGTAAACACTCGGCCGCGAAAGAGGGCCGTTCCCGTCGCGCGAAAAAATTCACTGCTGATCCAGCAGGCGTCGGTCGTGGGCACCTTCAACGGATCATTGGCGCGATCATCAAAGGTTAAGTTCGCGGTTGAGGTCCAACTCGCGGGCACGCAATCGCTGACCGCACTGGCCTCGACTCCTGGCAGAGATGAGACCGACTCCAGAACCCGCTTGTAGAAGGGCGCTCCTTCGGTCCCATAGAAATTCGTGCGCAAATAAGTTTCGAGCAATTGCGCGGGCTGGAATCCAGGGTCAGACTGTTCCGCCAGCCAGAAACTGCGAAACAGCAGTCCTGCGCTGACCAGCAGTACCAAGGCAAGAGAAATCTCGGAAGAGATTAGTAGCTGAAAACCGCGCCGGCTTGATTTCCCGACCTGAGCTCGCCCGGTCCTGAGAGCTGAAGTCACATCCAGCCGTGAGAAGATCGCGGAGGGTCCCCAAGCCAGCAGCAAGCTAGTAAAGAGTGTGAGCAGCAGTGCAATTCCGAGGACGATGCCGTTGACATGAATCGATTCGCTTCTCGGCAAGTTGCCGAAATTCACACTCGTGGTCAGCCTCACCCCCCACAGCGCCAGGCCCACTCCCAACGCTCCGCCCAATAAACTCAGCAGCAGATTCTCTACTATGAACTGCTGCAGGATGCGCCGGCGACTGGCGCCCAGCCCCAGCCTCACAGCGATTTCCGATTGCCGTTTGGTCGCGCGGGCCAGCAAAAGACCAACCACGTTTACGCAGGCGATCAGCAGAACCACGCCTACTGCGCCAGCAATAATGTTGAGTTGAGTTCGCACCTGGCCAACCACTTCGTTCTTCAGCGGCACCAGCTTGACCGCAGTGCCGGAAGAAGTTCCTGCAGCTCGCCGCAAAATTGCCGTTAATTCCTTCTCCGCCTGCGACTTACCAACGCCGGGCTTTGTGCGGCCGATCACAGTAAGAAATTTATTTCCTCGCGCTCGCATCCACTCGAAATCTGGAATCATCTTTGCCCAGATATCGGTATCGGGGAAAAGATCCGGGAGCGTCGGCATCACTCCGATAACGATCGCATCATCTCCGCCCAGGTTCAGAACACGTCCGAGAACGTGCGGATCGCCGCCGAGTTGTTCCTTCCAGAAGCGCTCGGCGATGACCACCTGCACTCCATCCGTGTGGTACTCCTGCGGTGTGTAGAGCCTGCCGAGCAGCGGCTGGATTCCGAGCATGGGAAAGAAGTCGTAGGAAATTCCCGTGCAGACCACGGTCCGCGGCTCGCCTTGCCCGACCAAGGTGTAAGTGAAGTGGGGAATTATTTCGGCGAGGCCCTCAAACGAGTGGCTCTGCTCTTTGTAGTCCTGAAAATCCGGACCGGATGCGCCGGTTTTGATTGATTTCTCCTTCGGCGATTCTGCCCACACTGCAAAAAGATGGTCAGGGTCATGAAACGGCAAAGGCCGCAGGAGGACGCCCTGGATTACGCTGAAAATAGCCGTGTTCGCGCCAATGCCCAGAGCCAGAGTAAGAATGGCCACTGCCGCGAAGCCTGGGCTCTTCCGGAGCTGCCGGAGCGCGTATCGAAAATCCTGCAAGATTGAGGTCATCATTAATTATTATTCCCGCCTCACTCGTACCGCAGCGCCACCATCGGGTCGACCTTGGCGGCGCGCCGCGCCGGAATCAACGCTGCAACAACACCGGCCAGCGCGACGACCGCGCACACCAGCGCCAGCACCAACGGGTTGCGCGAGCCCGTGCCATACAACATGTCTTGCAACACAGACGCGGAAATCAGCGCAGCAGCAATGCCAAGCACAATGCCCGCCCCCAGGAGGATGGCTGCGTCGCGCAACACCATCGTGAGCACCGCGCCACGCTCCGCGCCCAGGGCCATACGAACTCCGATTTCCCGCGTGCGCCGTGTAACCGAATAGGTCATCACGCCGTAAAGGCCCACCACCGTCAGAACCAGTGCCAGTCCGGCAAATGCGCTGAGCAGAATGGTTGCGAATCGCGACTGCGACAGTTCGGTCGACATCAGCTCCCGCATCGTACGGATTTCGGTGACCGGAATATCCTTGTCCATCGCCGAGACGATCTGCTGGACGCTCGGAGCCACGCTTGCCGGATCGAGCGACGTCCGCATGACCGTGTACAGGCAACACCAGTTGGGCAGCTGCGCCGCCGGAAGATACATAGCCGGACGCATTTCGCGCTGTGTCGCTTCCAGCCGGACGTCGCCCACCACGCCCACGAT
>JBEKWZ010000554.1:0-3708 GCA_049512555.1 Candidatus Sulfotelmatobacter sp.
CTGGTCACATATCCAATCTCGCGCCCGCCGCCGTCCAATACCTTGTAGCCGTCGCGCGCGATGCCGCGCTCCGTCATCTCCAGGCCAACCAACGATCGCTTTACCCCGGCAGCCTTCGCTTTCTCCAGCGCGGCCCGGCCGACGAACTCCGGCTTCTCCATTTTGCAGAAGCGGTCGAGCCCGGCTTCCCAAACATTAATGGTATCGGAAATCTCATGGCCGTAGAGGGGAAGCTTGCCTTCGAGGCGCAGCGTGTTGCGAGCACCCAGTCCACATGGCACGACGCCGAACTCCTTGCCTGCGGCCAGAATCTCATTCCATACGCGCGCGCTGGTCGCCTCGTCGGCGGGAATGTAGATCTCGAAGCCGTCTTCGGCCGTATACCCCGTGCGGCCCATCAGGATATTCGGCAGGCCGCACACCTTGCCGCGCGTGACCCAGTAAAACTTCACCGCACCCAGGTCGGCGTCGGTGAGCTTCTGTAGGAGATTCACGGCCTTCGGTCCCTGGATCGCAATCTGCGTGAAGTCGTCGGAGAGATTTTCGACCGCGCATTCAAACTGGCGGGTGTTGTCGCGCACCCAGCTGAAATCTTTTTCGCGGGTGCCGGCGTTGATCACCAGAAGATAATCGTCCTCAGCGAGCCGGTGGACGATCACGTCGTCGACAAACGTCCCCTCCGGATAAAGCAGCGCGGAATACTGGGCTTGACCGATGGCCAGGCGCGACGCGTCGTTCATGGAAATATGCTGCACGGCAGCCAGCGCCTGCGGGCCGGCCAGGCGAATGTCGCCCATGTGGCTGACGTCGAAAATGCCCACGCCGGTACGCACGGCCATGTGCTCGTTGATGATTCCGCAGCCGATGGCCGCGGGATATTCGACTGGCATGTCCCAGCCGTTGAACTCCACCATCTTCGCGCCCATCGCGCGATGGACGGCGTTCAGCGCAGTTTTGCGGATGGTGGGTATGGTGCCGGCGGGCGTCGCCTCAACCAAAGACAAAATCCAGACCTCAATCAGCGGCCGTCGCAGGCCCGCTGGGATGGTGTGACTGATTACCGTATCACGCGCTTTTTCGGCGGGTCAAACCGGAGGGCTTAAACCACCGAGGAAACAGCGGACCACGGAGGATTCGGGAGATCCTCTGTGTCCTCCGTGTCCACTGTGGTTGAGATTTTGACTCTACTGCCCGAACTGCACGGTGACCCGTGCCCCGGCCGCCACGTGGGTTCCGGCCACGGGCGTCTGTTTGCTGGCGAGGCCGCTGCCGACGGCGTCGAGTTGCAACCCGGCGTCCTGGGCGGCTTCCACTGCGCCTCGCACGGTCTTGCCTGCGAATGACGGCACTACGATTCCGCCTTGTTCCACGTCCAGTACTACGGTTCCGGTGGTGGGCAGTTTTGCTGGTTCAGCAGGCACTGCATCTTTCGATTTCGCAGGAACTTGCTTCGCATCCGATGCAGTGTCGCTTGGCGCAACCGGTTCGCGGAGGGCAGCGGGCACAACATGTTCGTTAGTTCCGGCAGTCGCGGGCAAGAGTGCCCGCGCCATACTTTGTGGCTTCGCCGCATCCGGGGAATCGGCGTTCATGTCCGCTGTTTCCAGCGGTTCGCCGGGATGATCCGGAGTTCCCTCCTCCAGATCCTTATCTTTGATCTTCGCTTGTGCCAGCAGCAACTGGTGCTGCGGCGCGAGCGGCAAATCATGGGGCACGTGCAGATATTCCAACACCTGCTGCGTGATGCGCCGGAACACCGGCGCCGCGACCTGGCCACCCTGGTGCGGGCCGACCGCTGAGTCGAGAATTACCACAACCACGACCTGCGGATTGTTTACCGGCGCAAATCCCGCGAACGATCCAACATATTTCGTCTTCGAATACGCTCCGGTCGCCGGGTCAACCTTTTGGCCCGTCCCCGTTTTTCCCGCCGAGGAATAACCTTGCAGAATCGCCCTGCCACCGGTCGTGCCCGCTGGATCCAGTACAACTTTCTGCATCATCGATCGCATTTCGGCCGCGGTGTACGGCGAAATCACGCGTCTGCCGTCGACCGGATGAAACTCCACATTCTGCACCGCCCCTTGCGGAGGCACAGTTCCGGAAACAATGCGCGGCGCCACGTAGACTCCGTCGTTGGCGAACGTTGAAACCAGCCCGGCAAGCTGAATCGGCGATACACCGATTTCCTGGCCTATCGAAATCGCGGCAATCGAAACTTTCGACCAGCGGCTCGGAGGTTTGGTCATGCCACGGGTTTCGCCGGGCAGTTCGATGCCGGTCTGCTGCCCGAATCCGAAAGCGCGGATGTAATTGTAGTAGCGGTCTTCGCCCAGGCGCAGCGCGATTTTGATCGAACCCACGTCGCTCGACTTTGACAGTACGCCCCAAACCGGCAACAACCCGTGCGGCTTCGAGTCGCGAATGCGCATGCCGTTGTAAACAATCGAGCCCATCTGGCAGTCGAACACTTCGTCTGGATTTGTAAGCTTCTCCTCGAGCGCGGCAGCGATGGTCACCAGCTTGAACGTTGAGCCGGGCTCATAGATGTAGCTCACTGCGCGATTGGTCAGAGCGACCGGCGTGATCTGCTTCCGCAGGTTCGGATTGAACGTCGGCCGGTTGGCCAGCGCCAGAACTTCCCCAGTGTGCGGGTTTTCGACGATCACCGTGCCGGCGATGGCCTGGGTATCATGAACCGCCTGATCAAGTTCTTTTTCTGCAATGTATTGAATGTTTTTGTCGATGGTCAGGACGAGGTTGTCGCCGGGCGTGGGCTGCGTTTCAACGTCGGCGAACCATTGTTTATGCGCATCCACCGAAATGAACATCTTTCCGGGACGCCCGCTCAGTCGATCGTCGAACTCGTGCTCGATGCCGCTCTGGCCGGAATCCTCCATTCCCACGGATCCCAACACCTGCGCCGCCAGATCGCGCGCGGGGTAAAAGCGCTTCGGCTCTTTCTGGAAATGAATCCCTTGCAGCTTCAGCGAATTGATACGTTCGATGGTTTCGTCGCTGGCCTTGCGCGCCACCCAGCAAAAAGTCTTATGCGCGCGGCAGTCGGCCAGCACCACGTTGTAGTCGTCGCCGGTGATGCGCGTGATGAGTTTGACGGCGGTGGAAAGATCTTTGACTTCAGTCGGGACGGCGAATGCGGAATCGACCAGCACCGACATGGCCAGCTCGTGGCCAGCGCGATCGTAGATGACTCCGCGCTTGGCGGCTAGCGGGATGGCCCGCTGCTGCTGGTGTCCAGCCTGCTTGACGAATCTGCCGTAGCTGAAAATCTGCAGGTAGACCAGCCGCCCGCAGATGGCAACACACCACAGCAGCAGGACGCCGCCCAGCAGGTAGAGCCGGGAGTTCTTGCCGGGATGGGAATTAGCCGCAGCCATGCATAACACTCTAAAGTTTTGTCATTCCGACGATGCGCGAAGCGCAGAGGAGGAACCTGCTGTGTGCCGAAGGCGGCAAACAGCAAGTTCCTCGTCGCGTTCGCTCCTCGGAATGACACTGAAACTCGAGATACGCTCACCTCAGACAAATGTGGCGGCCCATGGAAAGACAGGCCGCCGCCGAAATGCTACCGAGCTTCGCTCGGCGGACGGGCGGGTCGCCCGTCTCCACACAATCCTTCTCCACACAGTCCTCTACTGCCCCGGAATCACCGTCACCGGCTCGGCGCTCGCCATTACCGGGCCTTGA
>JBEKWZ010000555.1:0-3705 GCA_049512555.1 Candidatus Sulfotelmatobacter sp.
GCTGCAGGCCTTCCGTAGAATAGTTTCGATGTTGGCGCAGCGTCCATTTCGTGAGTGTTTTCGGTGGAATCCGATTCTGCTTTCCGCCGTGCTTGGAGTAGTCCAACTGGCCGCGGCTCAGAACCCGCCGGCAGCAGCCCCGGCACCGCCGCCGCAGAGTCCCACCACCCAGAATTCCGCCACTTCCGATGCATCGATTGCAGCGGCCGCGCGGGACGCGAAGGCACAAAAAGCCAAGGCCAAGAAAGTTTTCACCGACGAGGACATGGAAGCAACGGCGGGGCCGCTACCGCGCTTGAAAATGGACGGCCCCGAAAACAGTGACGACGTGGTGGCCGCCATCGCCAAGTACAAAACCGACCACACCCCGGAGCAGACCGAGAACGCGGTCCATATCTGGTATGACCGCTACGACGATATGCTGGCGGCGGCCATTCAGACGAATCTCGACGTCACGGTACTTCGCCAGACGAACTACAGCAACGGATACGAGCTTTGCCAGCAAAGCCAGGACTACCAACAGTGCAACAACCGGCAAATGGCCGAGCTGCGGGGAGCCCGCAATGACCAGGTGGAGCTGACCAAAAACAGTAATCTCGAAGTGCGGATTCAGCACGCCTTCATGAACGTCCGCAACGGACTGATGATGAACGGCCTGCGCTACAATTGGTTCAAGATTCGCACCACCAACGGCATCGACATGTACTAAGTTCGCGCTGTTCCCATCCGTCTGCTCTGGATTTGATCTGCCCTGATTCGCCCAGTCCTGGATTCCCCGGCCGCCAATCTCACCGAACACCCATCTGCCACAACGAGTAACTCGTCGTCTCGCGCAACACCGCGACAGCGCGCTGCCACATGCCGTGGGGCCGCGAATCCGGGCGCGGAGCCACGTAAACCGGGCCAATGCCTTCGTGCTCCAGAAGCCGGCGGATGCGGAAGACGTGATACGCGTCACTGACCGCAACGCAACTGTGAAAGCCGTTGGCGCGCATGATTACGCCCACGCGCAGCGCCGATTCCGCCGTGTCGTGGCCCTGGGTTTCGGCGATCAGGCTGCGCTCCGGCACGCCGTGGCGCATCAGATAATCGCGACCGACTCCACCCTCGCTGAAGGTGGGATCGTCGGCCGCACCGCCCGTGGTAATCACGACCGGCGCTACGCCGCGGTGGAATACTGCGAGAGCCTGATCGAGCCGCGCCCGCAGCACCGGGGAAGGGCGTCCCGAATATTCGGCGGCACCGAAAACGACGATTGCGTCTGCCTTGTGGATTTCCTCAAGACCCGCCGTGTGCACGATCTCAATAGCCGTGACCGCCAGGAACAAAACCGCGGCCGCGACGACCAGAACCAACAGACGAAGCCACCAGCGCGGGTGCGGACGCTGTTTGGCGGATTCATCGGCCATTACGAAATCTTCATCCTTCGGCGGTCCTAGTCAGCGATCATCCTCGGCGGTCGTCCTTCGAGGCAGTCCTGAGCCGTTTATCCCTTATCCCTGGGCGAAGAACTTGGAAATTTCATCCGCGGGAATCGCGCCCTCACGAATGATGCGCCAGCGGGAGGCTTCGTCACTGAGATCGACAATGGTCGAAGCTACGTCGCGCGGAGACGCTCCGCCGTCGACGATGATGTTGATGCGTCCCTCGAGTTGCTCGCGCACCTGCTCCGCACTGGTGCACTCCGATGCCCCGCTCAAGTTGGCGGAAGTTGCGGTGATGGGGATGGCCGCCGCCGTCACCACGGCCAGCGGAATCTTAGCATTGGGCACACGCAGCGCCACGTTGCCGGTGTTGGCCGTCACTTTCAGCGGCAGGCGCGAGCCTGCCTTCACGATGATGGTCAGTGGTCCGGGCCAGAATTTCCGCGCCAGAGCGTAGAATTCCTCGGGCAGCGGTTTGGCCAGTTCCTCGGCTTGGTCCGTACTTTCGATGAGCAGCGACAGCGGTTTGTGGCGTGATCGGGTCTTGATGTCGTAGACCTTGTCGACTGCGCGCAGGTTGAAGGGATCGGCCGCCAGTCCGTAAAAAGTGTCGGTGGGCATGCCCAGCACTTCGCCCGAACGAATCTGATCGGCGGCGTATTTAACCAGGGACGACTCAGGAGTATCGCTATTAATCTTCAGGATCTCGGCGCGCACGGCGCTCCCTTCTCTCGCTTGCCACAGACTGAATTTATATTGACCGCGAAACCTACCATAATACGGCAAAACGCCGCAAGATGAAGCGCCAGCGTATGATTCGGTAATGATGCGGTTTGAACTCAACGAGGAGGCGCGGCGTCATCCCGAAGGCCCGCGTCTTATCCAGCAGGCCGAGGGATCTCCCTGCCACGTCCCCTTGCGGGGAGATCCTTCCCTTCGCCTGAAAGACGGCTCCGGTCAGGATGACGCCATCGGAATGGGAGATACCCGAAGTTCGAGGCCACAAAACTCAAGATGACGCGAACCACAGAATCCGCGCCCAGCACCCAGCAACGACTGCGCCGCATCGAAGGCCACCACAATGCCCTCGTGAAGGAGCTGCGCCAGGCGTTCGCCCGCGCCGAGCGCACCGAGGACGGAAGTTGCGCCATCGAAGGCCTGCGCATTGTGGAAGAGGCTACGCGCAGCGGCCTGCGCTTTCGCGCGGTCTTCTTCAAAGAGTCGGCACAGAACCTGGCCGAGCGCCTGCTGCCGCAGATCGGCGCCAATGTCGACACCCTGCTGCTTCCCGACAAACTTTTCGACGCCACCGTTCCCAGCGAAACGCCGCAGGGAGTGGCGGCTCTGGTTCGGCTGAAAGAATTTTCTCTCGCTGATCTTCTGGAGCGCTTACAAGTCGGTCCCATGATCGTACTCGCGGGCCTGCAAGACCCCGGCAATCTCGGGACCATCCTGCGCTCAGCCGAAGCCTTTGGCAGCGCGGGCGTGGTGCTGGGTGAGGGCACGGTGAGCCCGTTTAATTCGAAGGTGATTCGCGCCTCGGCGGGTTCGATGTTTCGACTCCCGGTCGTTATTGGAAGAGCTGCGGGCGGGCTGGAAGAGATTTCTGCCAAACTGCGGGCGCAGAGTGTTCGCTTGATTGCAACGTCATCGCACAAAGGCACGCCGATCGATCAGGCGAAGCTCACCGGGCCTGCGGCAATTTTCGTCGGGAGCGAGGGTTCGGGCTTGCCTCGCGGGGTGCTTGCTCAAGCCGATGAACTGATCGCAATCCCGCACACGCAGCAGGTCGAATCGTTGAATGCCGGCGTCGCCGGCAGCATCGTGCTCTACGAGGCGGCGCGGCAGAGGCGCGGCCAGTAGCCTCGGTGGAAGAGCGGCCCTTCAGGGCCGCTTTAAAGGGTGGAAAGCTGACCGGGCTTTAGCCCCTGTCGACGCCGTTCGCTCTCCACCGAACGCTTGCCAACAAGATCGGATCAGGCTAACCCACCACCGTCAACCACCAATGCCGCTCCCGTGACCCAACCCGCCATCGGGCTGGCCAGAAACAGAACCGCATTCGCAATATCGTCAGGCGTGCCCACACGCCCCAGCGGACGATTGGCAGCTTCCCGCATAAACGCCGTCAAATCCTCACCCAGGTGCGCGCATTCACTTCGCAGCATGGGAGTCTCCACATCTCCCGGGCAAACGCAGTTGACGCGGATGTTTTGCCTCCCGTGGTCGATCGCCATGGCCCGCGTTAGATTCACGACCCCGCCCTTCGCGGCGCAATAGGCGG
>JBEKWZ010000556.1:0-3702 GCA_049512555.1 Candidatus Sulfotelmatobacter sp.
GCAGGTCGTGGTTTTGAATTTTTGGGCAACCTGGTGTACCCCGTGCGAGCAAGAACTTCCGTCACTGATCGCCATGCAGGATCGCACGCGGAGCCAGGGAGTCGTGGTCCTCGGTGTCAGCATCGATGTGGATCCCGACGCCTACCATCGTTTCCTCAAAGTACGGAACGTCAACTTTCTCACGGTGCGCGATCCGGAACAGAAAGTCGCCACCATATACGGCACTTCAGGCTGGCCGGAAACCTACGTCATTGACCGCGAGGGCGTGATGCGCCGCAAGTTCATCGGCCCCGTCGACTGGACCTCGCCCGAAGTAATGGATTTCCTGACCAAGTTGTAACGGTTCATGTTTAGGCGCAGGCAAATGTGGGGCGTCATTCTGAACGGAGCCGCCTTTCAGGCGGAGAGAAGAGCCTGCCCTGAGCGAAGCCGAAGGGATCTCCCGCAGAACGATACTGGCCGAATCGAATTCGCGATGTTACAGTCAAAATAATGACCGGCGTCACAATGGGCGCCACGACGAGGGAAGTTTAATGCGGGCCTTCGCCCAGGCCGAACGTTTTGTCAGCGAACTGGAATCGCGCAAGCTGCGTGCGGCCTACGTGTTCGTCGGCGACGAAGCTTTTTTCCGCAAACGTTTTCGCGACGCGATCCTCGAGCACCTGGTCCCCGCGGATCTGCGCGACTTCAGTTTCTTCGAATTCGATTTTGCCGAAAATGATCTGGCCGAAGTTCTCGACCGCGCCCGCACCCCTTCGCTGATGGCTCCATTCCAGGTTTTCTTCGTGCGCGGCGTGAAAAATCTTTTTGGCCGCGGCTCCAACGAAGACAAACTCGCCGCCATCGAGGACTACTGCAAGAATCCCAATCCCGACGCGCTCATCGTTTTTGTTGCCGACCACATCAGCATTCCCGCCGATGTCCGCCGCATGGAAATGCAGGATAAAGAGCGTTACCAGCGCATCCGCGAAACCATGGGCCAATACTGCGGCATCGTCGAACTGGCGCGCGTGGAAGAGGGCGAAGCCGTCCGCTGGATTTCCGAATACTGCGCCGGCCGCGGCGTGAAAATCGAGCCCGACGGCGCCCGCGAACTGGTCGACGCTCTCGGCGGCGACATGATGATGATCTCCAACGAACTGGAGAAACTGATTCTCTACGTGGGCGAAAAAAAACGCGTCACCCTGGGCGACGTCGAAACTATGGTCCTGGCCGCCAAGCAGCGGTCTCTATATGAACTGACCGACGCGATTTCCGCCAAGGAACGCGTGCGCGCCCTCGAAATTCTGGATGCGATTCTGCTCTCCGGCGAAGGCGAAGAAGCCGCCATCGGACACATCTACATGCTGGCCAAAACTTTCCGCCAGATGCTGGTGATTCTCGAGCGCAACGTCCGCGACCAGCGCATGCTCTGGGCGGCGCTCTGGCAGGGCTTCCGCGTCCCTCCGTTCGCCGCCGACGACATCATCCGCCAGGCCCGCCGTTACAAGAACCGCCGCGAGTTGACTCGGGCCATCCGCTTGGTCGCCAAAGCAGACCTCGCCCTGCGCTCCAATCCGGTCAGCAAGCGCATGGTTCTCGAGCGCCTGGTCATGGACCTGACCACCGACCCCAAGCTCGAAACTCCGGGCTGGATGCAGGAACAGCTCCCGGTATAAAATTACTCCCCATCGGCCCGGCAGGGTATAGGAGTTGGCCTATGACGAAGCGCTGTGTGCTCGCTCTGTTTCTGGTTCTTGTTTTCGCACCTCTCGCCTACAGCAAGGGTTCTCCTGAACTGATCGTGATCTCGGGCGGCGGTCTTGCCCAGCCCATCGAAATCACCGACCCGGCACAGTTGAAAGCGTTCGACCCTTGGATGGGCCAGTTCGCGGACTGGCAAGAGAAGCCGCTGGCCGACGCGCCGTGTTTCCGGCGCTCCTTCGAAGTCCGGTTTTATATGAAGTGGCCGGGAAGAGAATCCTCGTCAGACCGCGACAATCTGCAGATGATTTACGCCACGCGTTACTGCTCGACCGGCTCCGCTGGCTACGTCTACCTGCCGGGCCCCGGCGAGCTTCAATATCGCGGCAACGTCAGTACGATCATTCGTGGCGACGCTGACGGAAAATGGCATCCGGCGACCGCTGCCTGGAACTCGCTGATGGGCGATGCTGTGGCGACAAGCGACCCGCAACGCACCCCCGACATGATCCTGATCAGCGGCGGCGAACTCAAGCACCCAGTCGAAATCACCGATCCTGACGCGCTCCAGCAGTTCGATCCCTGGACGGCTGGTTTTGTGGATTGGGAGCGTCCGATTTCCGGAGGCGATTTGGGCTGGGAGTACGAGATCCTGTATTTCAAACGCGGGGTTGAGCCGACCACTCCTTACGACCGCGACGGCCTCACCATGATCTACGGCATGCGTTACTGCATTGACAAGGACGGCGGACCCGGTTCTGTGTTCCTGGCAGGGCGCTCCGATAAATTCGGCCCGGAGAATGTCCGCATGGTCTGGGACGGCACCTACGCCGGAAGATGGAATCGTTCAACCGCAGCGTGGCATTCGCTGATTGAGCGGGAAGTCGCCGAGCAACATGGCACGCAGTAATGAACTTGTTGCGTAATCAGATCTTCGCGGGTGTCCCAAAACAAAAGGCAGACCCGAAAGTCTGCCTCAGATTTTTCTGATAGCTGAAGGCTGATAGCTGACAGCTAACCTGCCAACCTACTTCATCGCCGTAACGCGCTTGCCCAACCGGGACTTGTAGCGCGAAGCGGTATTCTCGTGCAGCGTCCCCTTCTGAATAGCCTTGTCGAGGGCCGAAACTGTCTTGCGATAGGACTGTTCTGCGGCGGCTTTGTCGCCTTTTTCAATGGTCTCGCGCAGGTCGCGCAACTGGGTGCGCAGGGTGGAAGTGTTGGCGCGGTTCCGCACGGTGCGGCGTTCGGTTTGGCGCGCACGTTTCAGCGCCGAAAGATGATTTGCCATAGCTGGATCGTTACCTTCGTGTGTCAGAGAGATATTCGGGGTAGGTCCGAAACTTTTATTATAGGGAAGCATTCCCAACCGGTCAAACTTGGACGTGTGTGGGAATGGCCGCCCCCGGCCGGGCGTCATCCTGACTGGAGCGGGTTTTCAGGCGAAGGGAAGGATCTCGCGCGCGCAACCGAGGAACGCATGACAGACGGACTCGATCGCCTCAAAGTTCTCATCAACTCGTCGACGCCCATCATCGTGATGGAAACGTCGGAGGAGATGCACGCCGTCAACCTTGTGCGCGCCGCCTGCACCGAACTCAACATGGCGACCTTCGAGTGGAGCATTGCCGACGGCCTCTTGCGTTCGGGGACGAACACTCCGCCGGAGACCCCGAAAACAGCGCTGCAAGCCCGGATCGATCAGAACACAATGCTGGCCCAGGCCGGACGCGCCTATACCCAGATGCGAACCGCGCTCAGCCCCGGCCCCCGCGAAGCGGATCGGTTGGCCCTGGCGATGGCCTCTTCATTGTCATCACACCAGGGAGCCGACGGCGGTGCCGCGGCCGCTGGGACGGCCATCTACAACACGCGCGAGCCGGCGCAGGCCCTCGCCAACATGGAGTCGATGACGATCGAAGCCGTCTTCATCCTGAAAGATTTTCACCGTCACATGGACGATCCCGTCGTGGTGCGCCGCCTGCGCGACGTCGGCCAGAAATTCGCCACCAACCGGCG
>JBEKWZ010000557.1:0-3700 GCA_049512555.1 Candidatus Sulfotelmatobacter sp.
AGACGAGGATGTTTTGCGCCGGGCCGCTTGAAGCCAAATAGAGTTTCCCATTCGTGTCCACGAAAAGGCTCTGGGGGTTATACGCCAGATCGATGACTCGCGTGGGGACAGCTGCCCCACTGGCGCCCGCCGCGAACACCAGAACCTGTGGCCCACTCCCCGAGGCGTTCGAGACAACGACGTAGAGTTCATGGGATGGGCCGGTCGTCAGCAGCCAGCCCACGTATTGCGATGGAAGCTGAAGGGTGCTTACGGGACTGGTGCTCGCTGCCGAGCCAATCTGGTATCCGACAACTGTGTCCGGCAATCCGCCATCTGGATCATCGCCCAACATATAGACCACGGTCGCGGCTGTCCCGTTGTTGGAAATCGGTGGTGATCCCGAGCACGCGGAGATGCACAAAGAGGCTGCCAGCCCAAACAGGGATCCAAGTCTTATGTGTTTCAAGTTCGCCCCCTTACACGTCGAGCGCCTGAGATGATGGTACCGCTCACTCGGTACTCTGCATTTCTCCATGCCAGTCTGGTGGGATTACTTTCGTGTCGCCGCGCGGAGGGGAAACCATTGGTTTTCTATCGTCCTGCCGAAAACTGGATTCAAATTCAAAGCATCAGAACCCGAGTGGTTGGGGGTGTTCTGGCAGGCGGACGACAAATAACGTCATCAATGAAGGAGGCACCGAATCGCAGGCTTAGCGTTCCGGTTCCCGGCACACCCCCAAAGCTCCCAGCCAGCGCTCTCCAGGCATTACCATGTCCCCATGCCCCCGACGGCGTCGTCCAACCCCATAGTCAAGATCTCTCCCCGCGGCGCCAGCCGCCTCAAATCCGGCCACGTCTGGGTCTACCGCTCTGACATCGTCTCCGCAGACGGCGTCCTTCCTGGCTCCCTCGTCCGCGTCTCTGACCACCGTGGCAAGTCGCTCGGTACCGCGCTCTATTCCAGCTCCTCGCAGATCGCCATTCGCATGATTTCGCACGAACCCGTAGCTGATTTCCACGCGCTGCTCCGCCAGCGCATCGCCGATGCGATCGCTTATCGCGGACTCCTAGTCCGCGACACCGAGGCTTACCGCGTCGTTTTCAGCGAAGCCGACTTTCTGCCTGGCCTGATCGTCGACCGCTACAACGACATTCTGTCCCTGCAAATCCTCACCCAGGCCATGGACGCCGAGCCTGTCCGCCGGGCGATCCTCGCGGAACTGACCGCCCGCCTGCAGCCGGCCTCCATCGTTGAGCGCGTCGACCCGCGCGTCCGCGAACTCGAAACTCTGCCGCCGCGCGCCTCCGGTCTGCTGCAAGGCGAAAAGACTTCCGCCACGTTCAGCATGAATTCGATCCGATTCCGCTTCGACGCCCTGGAGGGCCAGAAGACTGGAGCGTTCCTCGACCAGCGCGAAAACTACGCTGCCGCCGCGCAGTATGCCCACGGCAAGGCGCTCGACGTTTTCTGCTACCAGGGCGGCTTCGCCCTGCATCTCGCCCCGCGTTGCGAACACGTCACCGGTGTCGACAGCTCGCGGCCCGCCCTCGAAGTCGCCGACCAGAATGCCGCGCTGAACAAAGGGTTGTTGGGCCAAAAAGAGATTGAATGGATCGAGGCCAACGCCTTCGACCTGCTCAAGGACTACGCTTCCCCCACTCGTCCTAACGAACCTCGTCGCTACGACACCATCGTCCTCGACCCGCCCGCCTTCGCCAAGTCCAAGCGCGACCTTGAGGCCGCCCTTCGCGGCTACAAGGAACTAAATCTTCGCGCCCTCAAAATGCTCCGTCCCGGCGGAATCCTCGTTACCTGCTCCTGCTCCTACCACGTCAGCCAGACGGATTTCCTCGAAATGCTGGCCTCGGCCGCCCTGGATGCTCATCGCACGCTCCGCCTGATCGAAGTACGCGGACAAGCCAAAGACCACCCCATTTTGCTGAATGTCCCCGAAAGCGCCTACCTTAAGTGCATAATTTCGTCCGTAAGTGAATGAAAATAGGCATAATGTATAACTTGACAGTATTACACTAAACTTTTATGCTTCTTTTACGCTAACTACGCGTCTAATGAACTGACCGCGAGAAGCCCGCACCACTCGTGTGGGACCGGGTCTCTGACCCGGTCATCGAGCGCAGCTCGATCGCTTTTGGCGGACACACTACACCAGACCCATTTCTGAAGGAGGATTTACCATGACCGTATTAACCCGTTGGGAACCGTTCCGTGAGCTCTCCACCCTGCAGGATCGCATCAACCGCGCATTCCGCGAGTCCTACACTGGTGCCAACCACGACGAATCCCTGACCACCTCGAGCTTTGCCCCTGCAGTCGACGTCTACGAAGACGAGCACAAAGTCACTTTGAAGATTGAAGTGCCCGGAATCGACGAGAAAGACATCGACGTCCAGGTCGAGAACAATGTTCTGACCGTGCACGGCGAGCGCAAGATCGAAAAAGAAGAGAAAGAAGAGAACTATCGCCGCGTGGAGCGCCAGTACGGCAGCTTCACCCGCAACTTCACTCTGCCCCAGACCGTAGACACTGAGAAAGTTTCGGCCACCTACGACAAGGGCGTGCTGAAGATCGCGTTGCCCAAGAAAGCCGAAGCCAAGCCCAAGCAGATCAAGGTCAACGTGGGCGGGGTCAGCGGAAACGAGAAGCCGATCGAAGCCAAGACCACGGAAGCCAAGGCCCCCAGCAAAGCCGCGTAAGCGATCGTGAAGGCCGCGTAGGGAATTGTGGAAGAGCGGCGCTTTAGCGCCGCGTAAAGAGAAAGTAAGCTCGGAAGGGCTTTAGCCCCTGAGGTCAGCGGGAGGCGGCAGAAATGTCCGTCTCCCGTTGCTTTTTAAAACATCAAATACCATTGTCATCCTGAGCAAAGCGAAGAGCCTGCCCTGAGCTTGCCGAAGGGACCTCTGCACATTTTCCACTGCTCGCGCATTGCACAGGTTCTTCCCTTGGCTGAGAATGACAGAAAGAAAGTAGAGAATACCCATGCCCATCCGTTGGGACAAATTTACCGTCAAAGCGCAGGAAGCCGTCCAGCGCGCGAACCAGCTCGCCTCCGAGCACGGCAACCCCGAGCTGCGGCCCATCCATCTGCTCGCGGCGCTGCTCGAGGATAAAGAAGGCATCGTCCCGCCGGTGCTCGAAAAAATCGGCATCGGCCCGCAAGCCGTGTTGGCCGAGGTGTACAAAGAGATCGAAAAGCTCCCCAAGGTCTCCGGCGAAGCCGCGCAGGCCACGCTCTCCAACGAAGTCAACAAACTGCTCGAGCAGGCGTTCAAAGAAGCCTCCAACTTCAAGGACGAATACGTTTCCACCGAGCACCTGCTGCTGGCCATTACGCAGCTCAAGCGCGATCCCGCCCAGCAGATCCTCGCCGCCCACGGCGCCACCAACGACGCGATCTTGAAAGCGCTGGCCGTGGTTCGCGGCTCGCAAAAAGTTACCGACCAGAATCCCGAAGCCAAGTTCCAGGCCCTCGACAAATACGCCCGTGACCTGACCGAGCAGGCGCGCCGCGGCAAGCTCGACCCTGTCATCGGGCGCGACGAAGAAATCCGCCGCGTGGTTCAGGTGCTATCACGCCGCACAAAAAATAATCCTGTGCTCATTGGCGAGCCCGGCGTCGGCAAGACTGCCATCGTCGAAGGCCTTGCCCAGCGCATCATTTCCGGCGACGTGCCCGAGGCGCTCAAGAATAAGCGTGTG
>JBEKWZ010000558.1:0-3700 GCA_049512555.1 Candidatus Sulfotelmatobacter sp.
AGCGAAGCAAAGTGCATCGATCGCGGTTGCGCCTTCCAGCCGGGATGCAACTGCATTGACGGCGGTCAAGAGCGAACGCGGCAAAGAAGATGCGAGCCAGCCGGTAGTCGCCGCATCGGTCTCGAACACGCCCGCTGGGGAGGCCCGGCTCGCACCCGCGGCTTCTGGCTTGGAAAATCAATCTGCGGTTGCAGCGCCCGACTTCGTTTTGAGCGCGGGGCTGGGGCCCTCGCAGTCGTGGCTCGCCGCGAACAAGTATATTGTCGGCGTGCTTCTGCTGGTGGCGGCAGCGGCCGCCGCCGCTTTCTTCCTGCTGCATTAGCCGGCTGCTGCTGCGTTAATCGCTTCCTGCGTCAATCCTGTCTGAATAATCTGACCTTCCGTCGCGCCTAGATCGCGGCATAGCCGGCGATCAAGCTATCCAGCTTTTCGAGAAGGGCGCGGTTGCCGGTGCGCGGGTAGGCGGCCAGCGCTTCGCGATAGTGTGGCAGGTTGTATAGAAAAGCTTCGACGCGCTCTTTGTTTAACTGCTCCCAGTAGGCGCCGTATCCTGATTTCTCCAGCCAATACGCGTTGAAAATCTGCTCGAACTGGTGGCTCACGGGCACGGCCAGATAAGGCTTGCCCAGATGCAGGGCCTCGGTGACCAGCGAAAATCCGGAGTTGGCGACGATGGCACGGGCGCTGGTGAGGTCGGTGAAAAAGCCGTCGAGCGAGGGCTTCTTGTAAACAATGTTGCCGGACTCGTTGCGTCCTTCGCGGTCGAAGCCGTAGGCAATGAAGCGGCAGCGAACCGAGCCGAGCAACTTTGCCAGTTCCGGCGCGGGCGAGGTTACGTAGACCAGGACGTGCTCGCCTTGCGTGGGTTTGGCGTCGAGAATTTCCTGGCGCAGCAGAGGAGGAAACAGGAATGTATTGCGCTTGCGGATGGGTGCGGTGAAAAAAGAAATGACCAGGTAGGCGTTGGCGTGGGGAGTCATGAGTCGGGTGACGAGCTTGGCGGCAGCAGCGTCGCGCCGGTATTGCTTGGGATAAGAGACGGCGGCATTGGTGAGGCAATGCTGGTTGTCGATGGAGATGACGGGGAGGCGCAACTTGTGTCCGACGTGACAGGTGAGCGGCTCGAAGTCAGTGATGACGAGATCGATCTTCCATTCGTCGACAAGCTGCTTCAGGCGCGAGAGACTGCGAGCGGCTTGTGGAGCGGTGATCAGATTCTTGGCGATGGTGCGCTTGTAGCGGACGCGATTGTTGATGTAGGCGAAACGGAAACCGTAAATCTCGGTGACGTCGAAATCTGTTTGCAAATTCTGCAGGCCGCGGTCGAAGGACGCCACGTGGACGGCGTGTCCTTGGGCCACGAGATGGGAGAGCACTTCGCGGGCCCGAGTGGAGTGGCCTGCACCTTCACCGTTGACTCCGTAGAGGATATTGGCCATGGGTGCTTCGCCCGAAGATCGAAGGGGGAGTATACCTCGCGAGGATTCACGGGCTCACAAGTTTTCTGCACGCGAGCTTCAGCTTCGTTTACAGTATGCGATTGAATTGCTGAGCGGCAATCCCCGCAACCTGCGGAGCCGGAGTGTGAGTTGCGGTCACGGAGGGCACAGTGAAGAATCAGATTGGGTCTCGCAGATTCTTGGAGAGCGCGATTTCACGGCGCAAATTCATCGGGCAGACGGCTGCGGCGGCGGTTGGATTTTCGATTGTGCCGCGGCGGGTACTGGGCGGGGCGGGCTATGTGGCGCCCAGCGATAAGGTGAACATCGCGTTCATTGGCGTGGGGGCGCAGGGGCTGCGGGTGATGCTGCACTTTCTGCGCGAACCGGACGTGCAGGGCGTGGCGGTTTGTGACGTCAACAAATCGGGTGCGAATTATCCGCAGTGGGGTACGCATGAATTCTGTCTGTCAATGCGCAAACTGCTGGGCGTCGATAGCGGATGGGATTGGCTGAGCCCTGACCAGCCCATTCAGCTGTCGCACACGCTGGCCGTGACCAGCGGCGTGGCCGGGCGCGAACCTTGCCAGAAAATTGTGGACGGTTATTACGGGACGCAGAATCGCTCTGGCCAGTATCACGGGTGCGCGGCCTACAACGACTTCCGTGAGTTGCTGGAGAAGCAGAAAGATGTCGACGCGGTCGTCGTGTGCACTACCGACAATCTGCATGCGGCGGTGTCGGCAGCGGCCATGAAGAAGGGGAAGCATGTTTTTTGCCAGAAGCCGTTGACGCACACGATTTACGAGGCGCGGCGCATTGCTGAGATCGCGCGCGAAACCGGCGTGGCCACGCAGATTGCGGTCGGCAATCAAGCGTCGGAATCCACACGGCAGCTTTGCGAATGGATTTGGGACGGTGCGATCGGCCCGGTACGCGAGGTGAAGAACTGGTCAAGCCGTCCGTTCTGGCCGCAGGGGATTGAACGGCCTAAGGAAACTGAACCCGTGCCGGAAGGTTTGGATTGGGACCTGTGGCTGGGTCCGGCGCCGCAGCGGCCTTTCAACCATGCTTATCTGCCGTTCGTGTGGCGCGGCTGGGCTGACTTTGGTTGTGGCGCGCTGGGCGATATGGGCTCTTACAGTTTCGATACGATTTTTCGCGTGTTGAAGCTGGATGCGCCGGTGAGCGTGGAAGCGAGTTCCAGCGATCGTTACGACGAGACTTATCCGCTGGCCTCGATCATCCGGTACAGCTTCGGGGCGCGTGGGGATATGCCGCCGGTGAAGTTTACCTGGTATGACGGCGGGCTGAAGCCGGAGCGTCCGGCGGAACTGGAAGAGAATCGTCCGATGAAGGCGCCGGAAGAGGGAGAGGATGAGGGGATGCTCTTCATTGGAGATCGCGGCAAAATTCTTTGCACGTTTAACGGGGGCAGTCCGAGGCTGATTCCGCAATCGAAAATGGACAGCTACAAACAGCCGCCAAAAACTTTACCGCGGTCGCCGGGCAACGAGCGGGAGTGGCTCGACGCCTGCAAGGGCGGCAAGGTGAAACCCGGAGGGAATTTTGAATTCGAGGGAATGGTGACGGAAACGTTGCTGCTGGGGAACGTGGCGTCGCGGCTGGGGCAGCCCATCAAATGGGATCGTGCGAACATGACCGTGAATTCGGAGGTCGCGCAGAAGTGGGTGCGGCCGGAACGGCGAAGCGGGTGGGAGTTGTAGTGCGCCATGTAGAGACGTTGCTTGCAACGTCTCGTGGCGGCGGCAAGAGACGTAGCAAGCTACGTCTCTACGATGAGATGCTCATGAGGAGGAAAGCATGTTGGAGACTTCGAGAAGAGAATTTCTGAAGAGTGCGGCGACATATGCCGCTGCAGCTGGTTTTCTTTCTGCGGGTGCGGTTGACCTGCGCGGGGATCCGCTGGGGATGCCGATTGGATGTCAGACGTGGCCGGTGCGGGAGATGATTGCAAAGGATTTTCCCGGGACGATCAAGCAGTTGGCTGCGGCGGGATTTCAGACGATTGAGTTGTGCTCGCCGGTCGGATACACAGAATTTGGTTTCGGCGGACTCGCCCAATACAAGGGCGCGGAGCTGCGGAAAATTCTGGGCGATGCCGGCATCAGCTGTGTGAGTTCGCATTTCGGCATCGACGAACTTCGAAAAGATCAGACGCGGGCCATCGCCTGGGCGAAGGATGTTGGGCTAACCCAGATGCTGGTGCCGAGCCTGGATGGGCCGAAGAATCCTACGAT
>JBEKWZ010000559.1:0-3695 GCA_049512555.1 Candidatus Sulfotelmatobacter sp.
TCGCGCTGTCGCGATGCCGTGGGGGTCGGTTTGGAAGATTGCCTGTGCTTCCCAATAAGACCAGGCGCCGCCCGCTCCAAGGTTGAGCAACGGATAAGCCGCCCCGGCCAAAGCATCGGATAGTGTAAATGAACACCCGCCGTTGGCCGTGGCGCCGCTGTTCAGAAAAAAGATCCCAGGGTGATTGGCCTGTCCGGCGGCTGAATAAAAACCGGAACACCCCGAGCCTATGGAGCCGGCCGCCCAACCCAACTGCCCGATCCTGCCCTGCAGATCGGAGGATGGCAGGAAGTCGTCGACGGCGTTCAGCACCGTAGAATCGAGCGGCGTGAAGTTGACCGTGCCCGCCGTGTTGGCCAGGTTATTTTGAAAGGTATAGCTGCCGCCCCCGCCTCCGCCGCCGGCGCAGGACCAGGACCCATTCACATACATGGCCATGGCTCCCGAGCCGCCCGCCGCGCATGCCGTGGTTTGCGTGCAATTCGAGCAGTATAGAATAGCCCCGTTGGCCGCGCCGCCGAGATTGGCGAACGTGGAACTGCCCATCTGCGCCGAGTTGCTCAGCGTGAGATTGGTCGCCGTCAAGTTGCCGGTCTGAGTCGTATCGTTGATCACCGCCATTACGGAATTGCTTTGCGGAAACTGCGGCGACCATCCGGCTACGTGTACCGTCTGCACGGGCAGCGACGTGTAACGATTGCCGGAGCTGCCGCCAAAATCGAAGAATACGAAATCGGATTGACTGGGCGTGTTGTGGAACATGGCGCCCGGCGCCGCGTTTGCGGAATTGGCCGAGATCACACTGGGTCCAACTTCGTTCTGGAAATCGATCTGATAGCCGGTGTTGTTGAACATTTGCAGTGTGAAGTTCCCAGAGCCGCCGTTCAGCCGCAATCCCGCCGTGGTGGTGTTCACGATATTGCCCGAAATGATCTGGCTGGGAGCCCGCACTTCCAAGCCGACCGGACCGGAGAATTCAGCCGCCGAGAAATTATGGCTACCGGCGGCTGTGTCGATCAGCATTCCCCATCCGGAAACAGTCGTGGCCATGATCTGGCTTCCGTCCAGCGAGCTGTTGCTGTATACGCCGCCCAGCGTGTTCAGAAACGTATTGATGTTCGAAATGTGACCGTTTCCGTTGTAAGTGCCGGAGGTTTGGACCTGCATGCCCCAGCCGCCGTTCTGGTAGAGCACCATCTCTACGAAATCCGAATCGTGCGGGCCGCGGAACGTCCAGCCGTTTCCATTATTAAAAGCCGACCGGATACCTGTAAAGTAGCCTTCCAGGTCCAGGAAGGGCGTGGCAAAAGTGGAATCCAGTCCCCACTCGGTGTATATCCCATCCGAGTAAGCGTTCCGAACGGATACGTCCGTCATCTCCAGGCCGTGCCCATATAGCCGGATGCCATAACTGGTGCCGGTTTGGTTGGTTTTGTTGCCGTCGATCGTGCAACCCCGAATTTCGCCCCTGAACAAACCGTACAGGCTGTTCTGACCAGTGAGGGCCGCGAAATTCGTCTGGGAAATCACATCCGCGTTCGCGCCGTTCTTCAGCATCAAGGTGGTCACTCCCGAGCCGGCGCATTCGATTTTTCCTGTTCCCGTTTGGTCGGTTAGAGAGTCGGAAAGCCGGATACCCCCCACCGTGTGCGTGCCTACCCCAAAGTAAATCTTCTGGCCTTTTGCCAGCGTGATGACGCTGCTGACCACGTACGTGCCATCGTCGGCCCGGACCTCCCCGGCGCCCGACGCCAGTGCAGCTATAAAGGCGGCCGAATCGTCGGTAACCCCGTTGCCGGTTGCTCCAAAGTCCTTGACGTGAACTAGATCCTGCAGCTTGGAAGTCACCGTGCGCGCTACGGCTCCCGCGCCCAGTTGCTGGAAGGTGCTCGTCCCGGTGGACTGCTGTGTCCACGTGTTGGTGGCCGTGCACAGGTATTTGTTTTGTCCGGGTGTGGCATCCGTCGCAAAGTACTCCGCGCCTTGGATGCATGTCGCCGGCAACTGCGCAATGGTCCCGCGCTTGGCAGGCAGGGTGTATGTGGCGCCTGACGCGTCCCATGGGCCGATCTGTGTACGCCCCCCATTCACAACCGTCTGCCCTGCCAGAAAATCGGCGCTTCCTAACAAAAGGGTCGCAAGCTGAAAGCTGATAGCTGATCGCTGAAAGCTCAACATTAGTAGTTCCTCACAATCGTTGCCCGGTAAGTGGCGCTCGGCGGGTCCACCGCAAGTCCGGAAAAATTGCAAAGCCGGACCGTGACCGTGTTTGTGGCGCTCACCAGCATGATACCCAACAGGCCTGAAGGCAGCGCCGGCCAGCCGGGCGCCACTGCGTCGCCGGGGTTGGCGCCGGTTACGGTTAGGGTCTGATCCGCGGCGCAAGTGCCTGTCGCAATGCTGGGATAGTTCAGTGTCGCCGTGTTCATCAGATACGTCGGGATCACGCCATTGTCAACCGCCAGGGTGCTCTGTCCGGGAGCCTCCGTCACGATAATCCCCTGTCCGCCGGCCAGGGTCTTGGCGCTCAGGAAGGCGCGCTCGTCGTGGCCTCCCGTGGCGTCCCAGGTGCCGTTGGTAGCCGTCCAGATGCATACCGGTAAAACGTTCGGCGGGAACGACGCGATTCCGGACTGTTGCGTGCACCCTGCCGAGCAGGCCACTGTCAAATTGTTCCCCACCGTAAGCGTCCCGGTACTTGTGATGTAAATGAACGCCGTTCCAATGCCGCTCCCGCTGACGGTGGCGGTCGCGCTGCTCGTAATGCTGTACACCTGGTAACCAAAACGCACGTTGCACGGCGAGCTGGACGCGCACCCGGCGCCGATGGTCAGCACCGTGGAGGACGTGCGCACAGCCGCCAGATCTCCGAGTTGGTAGGCCATGGTGACTCCGCCGCCACCGCTGCCGGAAACGTTCGACGGTTGCCACGCTCCCACCGAGGAGTTCCAGACCAGCGCTTGGCCGTTGCTGGGGAATGTGCCGGCGACCGGCTGTCCCTGAATGGCTTTTACCGTGGCGCTGGTCAGTGTGCCGCCGAGGTCGCCGCCCGCGCCCGGCAGTTGGCTGGAGCCAACCGTGCCCGAAATCTGCCCAAAGCTATAATCTCCGCTCTGCGCCGTGACCGTGCCGGTTCTGCCGAACACACTGCTTACCGCGCCGCCGCCGCCGGAAATCGTGCCCGGCTGCCACGCCGATGCGCTCGAATTCCACACCAATGTCTGGCCATTGCCCGGAGCTGTGTTCGATACCGGCCGGTTCTGAATTCCGGTCACTGTCGCGGATGTCAGATTGCCGCTCAGATCGCCGCCAGCCGAGGGAAATTGGCTGGAACCGATCATGCCAGTTAACTGCCCAAAGCTGTAATCGCCGGTTTGCGCCGTAACCGCGCCCGTTCTGCCAAATACACTGCTCACCGCGCCGCCAGATACCGTGCCCGGTTGCCATGCGGAGGATCCGGAATTCCAAACCAGCGCCTGGCCATTGGCCGGCGCCGTACTCGCCACCGCCCGGTTTTGGATGCCGGTCACCGTGGCGGCCGTCAAGGCGCCGCTCACATCGCCGACTGCGCCCGGAAGCTGGCTGGAACCGACGCTGCCGGATATCTGCCCGAAGTTGTAATCGCCGGCTTGCGCCATCACCGCGCCGCTTCTGCTAAAGACGCTGCTAACCGTGCCACCCCCTCCGCCCGCTAC
>JBEKWZ010000560.1:0-3688 GCA_049512555.1 Candidatus Sulfotelmatobacter sp.
ACCCATCCCCAAACTCTGCCCCACGCGAATATCGTGCGTGCGCCCGTCCTTCCCCACCACCACCAGCAGCAGCACCATTCCCTGCGCTTTCGCCTTGCGGGCTTCCTCGGAAAAACTCGGTTCCGGATTGAAGATGACCCCCGGCACAGTCACGCCCTTCTGTCCCGCCGGAAAAATTCCGGATGGCCCGTCGCCCATTCCCGGCCCGCTGGATGGCCCAATTCCGCCGCAGCATCCCGGCCCGATCCCTCCCGGTCCGCCCGGCCCATTCGAGAGCATGGAAAACTTCGACATCATGTCGCCGATCTGCCCGCCCTGCGGCAACGGAACTTCCGGAGCTACCACCACCGTCTCCGGCGCCACCAGTTTGTGAGGTTCCTTCGCCACGATCACTGTCGGCGGCACCAGCTGCGGATCGAGCGAGGCCGGAGGAGGATTGCCATGCGAGGCCGGAAGCGGATCATGGTTGCCGCCTCCACCGCCGTTGTTGCCTGAGAAGATTAAGGGAAGCTCTCGAAGGTTGGGCAGCTTCTCGGCAAGTTCCGGGGTGTGCTGGATGACACAACTGGTGAAGTAAATGAGCAGTCCTAGAATCGCCGCCTGCCCCAGCAGCGAGAGAACAAAAGTCTCACGCCGGGCGCGATACGACCCGTCATTCTCTGCCGCGAAAATGGAAAATATATTCGGGTCCGGCCCGGGAGTTGCAGCGGTCATGACGTGCTCCTGCCACCAAGTTGTCGCCAACCATCTCAGCCCAACTTGCCGTAAGACGCACGGTCACGCGAAAAGGATTTCCCCAGGAAGAAAAAAGTAGCAACGCCATCCAGCGTCATAAAGCGGAGCGAAATCGGTGGCCAGCGGTGAGGTGACCAGCGATCATCGACAAACGATCAGTGGTCATTCTGTCATGGCAAAGTTATGAGCTGGCCACTAGCCACTGATCACCAACCATCGCCTTTACCGAACAAGCCGGCGAAGAAGCCTCCGACCCGCCGGAAGAATCCCCGGTGTTCAGTCGGCTTTTGCTTCTCCGGCTGCGGAGACTGAATCACCGTATCGAGATGAACCGGCTGCGTCGAGGAATCCTGCACCGGCAAGTCTTTCGCGGCCTGCGCCGGAGGCGGCAACGCGGCAGCGGCGCGGTTCTTCGCCGTAAAGACCAGAGGCGCATCCACCTGCGTGTGAATGTCGTTCGGCTGAGGCGCCGGCAGGGGCGCAGTCTCCGGCCCATTCGAGAGCGGCGCGCCCGAAGTGCCCGCACCCAAAGACCCAACACTGGCAGACCCAGCACTTACAGTGGCAGGGGGCGTACCACTCCCGCCAATGCGCACTTTTTCTGGCAACTCCGAGTCGGGCACGTTCGGCGCGTACTGCGCCTCCGCCCGCATTTGTGGCGAAGGCGGAGGACATCCGCACTCCAGCGGAACATCGCTATCAACTTTGTCGATTTGCCCGGAATGGAACACTGCCTGCTCAGCCGGCCTGACCTGATAGATGCGGTCTCCCATCAGTTCCGAGACGATCGCCGAAGAAGTATTTCCCTTCAACGCGCGAACGCAGGTGTTGCCGTGCGCATCGGCGCTGATGGCATAGTGAAATTCTCCCGGCCCTGCAAATAGAATGCGGAAGTCCGGAGTCAGCACCGTGTCGGCTGACGCTTTCAGGGTGTAGTGCGCCTCCAGCGCGCCCGTGCTCATGCCAAACATCAGGTCGCGCTTAGTCTGCGAGGGCGTCACCGAAACGGTGGCCCCCGGGCACACGCGAATTTCTCCTCCGCCGGCCAACCGCAGCACCGCCGTATCCGACCCGGCAGTCACCGACGAACCCGAAGCGATGCGGCTTCCCGCCACCGCCATAGTGCCCGCTCCGCTGGTCACCGGCACCACAGCCGGAGCGGACTCCAGCGACAGTCCCGGCACCGTCGGAGGCTGGAACGGCGACGACTTTTTGCCCGCGTTCGCATCCGCGTCGCCCGCCGGCTTCAGGCGCACCATCAGCCGATGTCCCGCGCCGTCCCACGAGTAGCCATAAGGCGCGAGCAGGTCGAGAACAATGCGGGTCACCGGAGGGTTCTTCTGATATTGATCGACGCGGATCGCCAGAATGTTGTCCTTCTGAATTGCGATCCGCTTCTGGGTCAACCCCAGCCGCGAATTGGGCAGGTCGATGACCAGGCGGGGCGGCGCATCGAGCTTCTGGATCTGCGGAATCACTGGACCACCGCTGGAAAGAATTTCTACCGCCGGCACGCCGCGTTCATGCACGATGCGGACGCTGGTCACTAGCGGCGGCGGCCCAAAGGTCTGCGCCGCGACTTCGGCGGCTAGCAGCGCCGCCACCGTCATCGTCATTACGCACACCACCACAAATTTGAGCGCAGGCCGCGGCAAGGAATCCCTCACTGGAAGCTTGAAGGAAACATATCACCTGCGGAGGATGAGAGAGAAGCGAATCAAGAATCGGACGTCGGCCGCCCCCGGACGTCGGACCTAACCGCCGCAAGTGTGCGGTCCGAAGTCTCAGGTCCGAAGTCAGCTTCCCGCTTCGGGCAGGAACTCGTATTCTTCAATGACGGCAGCCACGGCAAGTCTGCCATCTTCTTTCCCATTCTCCACGCGCACCACGTGACCCTTGCATTGCACGCGGATGCTTTCCGTGAGCGTGATCTCAGGCGGCAGAGTCAGGGTGAAGCCAATGGGCGATCCCTGGGCTACAGCCGAGTCGACAAAGAAACAGATGCCGCGCGCGCTGACGTCACGCAATTGAGCAGGTTGCGCAGCGTTCTCGTGATTGACAGTCACCGGTACGCGCAGCGGAAACCGTCGTGCACCCCTTTTCTCCTCCTGGGGTTCGGCCATGCATCATCCTCCGAAGTGGCGTGAAGTAGCGCTTACACTAACTCTAACTTTAGCGATGAGATGAGAATGCGCTCTGCCAGCACCAGGGTCAATACCACCCATGGGTCAGCGAGTGGCCCGTTCAGGCGAGAAAATCCGGGCGGTGATTCGTGGCCAGTCGTCTATGCGTTCCTGCTGATCACTAACCACTAGCCCCTGGAGTCTGTCTCATAGACCGGATTTGGGAAGGGCACGGCTTCAGCCGTGCCGCCCAGAGCCAGTAAAGATGCGGGCTTTAGCCCCTGGGGGATCCGGCGGTTCATTACCTCGCTCGATTTGTTATGAGATGGCCACTAGTCACTAGCCACTGATTACTGGTGTAAGCTTGTATGAGGAGCGGCACACGCTTTGATTTTCGTCCTCGACAACTACGATTCGTTCACCTACAACCTGGTGCAATACATCGGCGAACTGGGCGCGGAAGTCGAGGTTCGCCGCAACGATCAGGTCACGGTAGGTGAGGTCGAGAAGATGCATCCCGAGCGGATTGTCGTCTCACCGGGCCCTTGCACGCCGCATGAAGCAGGTATCAGCATCGATCTGATCCGCCACTTTGCGGGGAAGGTTCCGGTCCTCGGAGTCTGCCTCGGTCACCAGGCGATCGGCGAAGCCTTCGGCGGCCACGTAGTGCGCGCCGCCCATCTCATGCACGGCAAAACCAGCCCCGTCATGCACGACAACCGGACGGTCTTCCAAGGCCTTCCCATGCCCATGACGGCCACGCGCTATCACTCGCTGATTGTCGAGGAAAAAGATCTGCCCCCCGAATTGGAAGTCAGCGCCTGGACCAC
>JBEKWZ010000561.1:0-3686 GCA_049512555.1 Candidatus Sulfotelmatobacter sp.
GCTTGCGCGAAGTCTCGGTCAGCTTCGCCCCGCTCAGCATGCGCGCCACTTCTTCCGTGCGCTCCTCGCCGGTCACCGCGCGAATCGTGGTCCGCGTGCGCCCGCCCGATTCCTTCTTGTCTTCCTTCTTTTCGACAACGTAATGATGATCGCCAAAGGTCGCGATCTGCGGCAGATGGGTCACACACAAAACCTGATTCGATCGCGACAGCGACTTCAACTTCTTTCCCACCGCCTGGGCCGCGCGTCCCCCAATCCCGGTGTCAATCTCGTCAAACACCAAAGTCCGCTGGGTGCCCCGTTTCTCGCGTCCTTTGCGAGAAGCGGGGTCTTTGACTTTCTCACGCCCGGCTCCCGCCTCCACACTAGCCTTGAGCGCCAGCATGACCCGCGACAATTCCCCGCCGGAAGCAATGTGCTCCAACTGCCGCAACGGCTCCCCGGGATTGGTAGAGATCATATACACCACCTGGTCGATGCCCGATCCCCCCCAACTCCCCGCTTCTTCCGAACTCGTCATCTCGATCCGAAACGCCGACTTCATCGCCAGATCGTTAATCTCCGCCTCGACCAACTTTTCCAGCCGCCGCGCCGCCTCTGCCCGTTTCTTCGAGAGCGCCCGCGCCGCCCGCAAATATTCACCAGCGGCGTTGGCCAGCTCGCTGCGCAATCCCCGCAGAATCTCGTCCTTGTTCTCGACCTCCGACAACTTGCGCGCGACATCCGCCCCGAACTGAATCACTTCCTCGAGCGACGGCCCATACTTGCGTTTCAGCCGATCGAGCAGAACCAGCCGATCCTCCACCTGCGCCAGATGCTCCGGCGAAGCGTGAATGCCGCCGGCATAATCGCGCACAGTCGCCCCCACATCCTCCACGCTAATGCGCGCCGTTTCGAGCGCGGCCAGAGCCTCCTGAAACTTCGGCTCATACCGAACCAGTTCTTCCACCTGTTTCTGCGCCGCCCGCAGCGATGACGCGGTCGACCCGTTGCCCTCGTAGAGCAGATCGAACGCATTCATCGCGGCGTTGTAAATTTTCTCGGCGTTGGCCAGCACCCGCTTTTCCGTCTCCAGCCGGTCATCTTCCCCACTCTCCAACCGCGCTTCCTCGATCTCGCGTTTCTGAAAAATCCACAAATCCACCAGCCGCAGCCGGTCCTGCTCGCCGCGCTCCAACTCCTCGATGCGCCCACGAATCTGCTTCCACGCCGCGAATCCCGCCTCGACGCCCTCCAACTGGCTGCCCGCAAACGCATCCAGCAATCCCAGCCGCGCCGGACCATCAAACGACAAAATGGATTCGTTCTGCGCGTGAATAGTCGCCAGATGCGGCGCCAGCAGCCGCAACACGGCCACCGTCGCTGGCTGATTATTGACGAACACCCGTCCTTTACCGCCGGCCGCAATTTCGCGCCGCACAATCAGCGACCCATCGTCGGACTCGTCCAATCCGTTCTGTTCCAGAATGAGGTCCAGCGTCTTCTCCGCGGCGCTTCCCTCGGCGCCTCCGGCTTCAAACACCGCCGACACCACGGCCCGCTCCGCACCCGCGCGGATCACATCACTCGACGCCTTCTCGCCCAGCAGCAGCGCCAGGGCATCCACCAGGATCGACTTCCCCGCTCCCGTTTCGCCCGTCAGCAGGTTCAACCCCTGCCCGAACTCCACCACCAGGTTGTCGATCACCGCATAATTCTCAAGCCGCATTTCAATCAGCACAGTCTGTCCTGTAAATCCGAACTTTTGCGCAGCATAGCATGGTACGTTAAGTTCAGCGAAACCTCAGAGGAATCTCATGGGAGCAATAGCGTTTTCGCAGAAAGCGGAGGAGAGCTGGGTCGTCGCAGGGTGGGCTCTGCGACAGATTCTGGACGATGTCGCCTCCCACTATCCCGAAGATTCCGAAATGGCCAACGAGTTCGAGGGTGCGAAGGCCATTGACGGACTAATGGTCCACCTCGTGCGCCCTGACCTGGCAGCTAGGGTGACCACTGCGATCAGGCAGGTTGCGACGGGGATTCTTTCTGGGACCCTCCAGTCGGGCATAGTAGAGCAGCCATACGGCGATGAGAGAACCGTCGTACAGTACAGGGGAGCATTACAACAACTTCTCGAAACTATCCCCAGGTTCTAATGCGAATAATCCCCGCCGTTACCATCGAGCACCCCCATCCCCCGTTTTGAAGCAATTTCCCTCCCCACATCATCTAAAATGTTGTAATGGCCCTTGCCGGACAGTATGCGGTCGAAAGTCATCCGCACGCGATCCCCGCGACGATGCAAGCGGCGGTTTACCGCGGCGTGAACGACGTCCGTCTCGAGACCGTCCCCGTGCCCAAGGTCGGCCCCGGCGAAATGCTGATCCGCGTCCATTCGTGCGGCGTGTGCGGCACCGACCTCAAGAAGATTTCCACAGGCTCGCACTCCGCGCCCCGAATCTTCGGACACGAAACTTCGGGCATGGTCGCCGCCGTCGGCGAAGGGGTTCAGACCTATCGCCCCGGCGACCGGGTCATGGTCTTCCACCACATCCCCTGCCGCCAGTGTTTCTATTGCCAGAACAAAACATTTGCCCAGTGTTCGACATATAAGAAAGTCGGCTGCACCGCTGGATTCGAGCCTTCCGGCGGGGGTTTCGCCGAATACGTCCGGGTCATGGACTGGATCGTAGAACACGGCACCGTGCGCATCCCCGACGGCGTTTCTTACGAGCAAGCCTGCTTCGTCGAGCCGGTTAACACCTGCATGAAAGGCATCGAGGCCCTGCGCCTCCGCCAGGGTGAAAGCGTTCTAACCATTGGCCAGGGCCCCATCGGTATCATCCTAAGTGTGCTGGCCCGCCAGGCCGGGGCCACCTTAATTACTTCCGATTTGTATACCGAGAGGCTTAGAATAGGATCAAGTTTCGGGTTGGACCTTACAATTGATGCATCGCGGGCAAATGTAGTCGAGCGGGTCCGCGAGTTGACCGAGGGACGTGGCGCCGACGCGGTAATTCTCGCGGTCGGCGGCAACTCCCTGATTCGTACTGCGATGGATGCGGCCCGTCCGGGTGGGCGGGTGTTGCTTTTTGCGCAAACCCAGCATGGAGAAGCATTGATCGATCCAGCAGCCGTTTGCGTCGATGAGAAGACTTTGGTGGGGTCCTATAGTGCATCGGTCGACTTGCAGGATGAGTCGGTGCGATTCGTCATGAACCGTGTCATGGATCTGGAACGGCTGGTCAGCCATCGCTTCCCGCTCCCGCAGAGCCCGCAAGCCCTGGATCTGGCGGCCCATCCGCAACCTTCGTCCATGAAGATCATGATTCAGCCCGGCAGTCTTTGGGAAGGAAGCCAGCAGTGAACGGAAAAATGACCGCTGCCGTCTTGTACGGCAAAGAAGACCTTAAGATCGAAAAAGTGCCCATCCCTCGCGTGGGAGACGGCGAGGTTCTGGTCAAAGTCCAGGTCGCACTGACCTGCGGCACCGATCTCAAGGTGTTTCAGCGCGGCTACCACGCCCGCATGATCGTTCCTCCTGCTCTGTTTGGCCACGAACTGGCCGGCGTCATCGAAGAGGTCGGCGCCGGCGTCAACGGCTTCAAAAAGGGCATGCGCGTCGTCGCCCTCAATTCCGCTCCCTGCCAGATGTGCTTCTACTGCTCCAAGCACCAGGAGAACCTGTGCGAAGACTTGCTCTTCAA
>JBEKWZ010000562.1:0-3683 GCA_049512555.1 Candidatus Sulfotelmatobacter sp.
TAGGCTGAGGTTCTGTCCGCAAGAAATCCACACGATACCGTCGGGATAGGATTGGCGCACTTCCCGGTTGCGTGCCAGCGCGGCGGCGAGCACAGATTTCCCGATGCCGCCCATGCCCTGCACGCCGACACGTGCATCGGCGCTGGTGATGACTTGTGGCTTCTGAAGATCCACGAGCAGGGCATCCCGTATGCGGCGCATCAACTCTGGGCGTGCCAGGAAGTGTGCTGGCAGCGTAGGCACAGCGAAGAGCGCGCCTAGGGTGGGATTCGGCTGGCGCAAGTTGGCGTTGAGTTTCGCCAGTGCGGCGGGATACTGGGCGTCGTCGCGAAAGTCCTCACAGTGGAGCAGACTCAGTTCACCGGGAATCTGGTCGTAGTCGCCAAGCCGGAGGATTGGAGTAACGACTACATGGTCGCACTCCAACGCGAACTGCCATTCCTCGCGCACATAGGTTGAATGCGCCGCCTTCGGTCCGCCAACATATATGACTCGGTCCACCTCCGTGCGGATAGCGTCTTTGATCTCCTGATGAAACGTGAGTCCGCGGGATATGAGCGACTCACGGTCGAGCCAGACTGTGAAGCCATCCGCGGTGAGGTCGGCGTAGAGGCGCCTAACGAAGGCCTCATCATCGGCTCGGGCGTAGGACAGAAAAATGGAAGTCATGACAGTAACTTCGGACGCCAAAACAAAATGTTAGACGGAGTCGCAAATGCGCTGCAACTGGGGTGCGAGTTGCCGGCAGGTGTGGCGATGGCCAGAGCCTTCCGTTGCTGAAGCCGGCGGTCAGGAGGGCCAGGCGCGGACTGCGACCGGCGTGCCGATGCTATTATGCAGTCGCGAAGTGGAGGTACAGGAGTGCAAGCAAAGACGGCGAATGACGATCTTCTGCCGCGCGCAGCACTGCGAGTCGGCATCGCGGGACACCGGAAGCTGACCGCAGACCAAATACAGTCCCTGCAGCCGCGCATGTCCGCAGTGCTGCAGGCGATTGCGCAGGCCGCAGCGGACGCAGCAGTCATCGCACGCGAAGCGTATTCCAGCGTGCCACTCATGCTGCGTGCGACCTCCCCGCTGGCCGAAGGCGCGGATCGCCTGTTCGCCCAAGCCGCCATCGGCCTGGGCTACCAGTTGCAATGCCCTCTGCCCTTTGCGCGCGAAGAATATTGCAAGGATTTCACTGATGGCGCCGGAAATCCTAATCCCGCCAGCATTACAGAGTTCGACGAGATCCTCGGCCAAGCCATAGCCGTCTTCGAGTTCGACGGAATACGCGGAAATTCCCCTTACCAAACGGTGGGCGAGGTCGTGCTAAGCCACAGCGACATTCTCGTGGCAATTTGGGACGGCTTGCCGGCGAATGGCGCAGGCGGCACGGCTGAGGTCGTCGAGAGCGCGTGCGGACAAGGCATGCCCGTCTTATGGCTGGAAACAAACTCCGATAGAGTTTGGCTGAACTTTCGGCGGGACGAGAATGATTCAAAAGACGTGGTGAATGGCAGAGAGCGGCCGGGGTGGACTGCATTAGGCGCGGACATGGGCTCGGCGATTCGCGGATGTGTTGAGCAGATCATGGGGCCACCGTGGCTCACCCACCCGAAGGGGACAAGCGTAACCGCAGAGGGCAAGGAGACAGCGCCCGAAGAAGCCGACTTGATTCCCGCCTGTGGCGCGAATTGCCGTCAGAAGACGTGGCTGAGCCACCTGTGGAAGTGGTTTGTAACGCTGATGACCTTCTTTACTAAGAAGCCGGAACCAGCGCCTCAATATGAGCCCTGGCAGCCCGATCCGTTCGAGAGGCAATATAACCTGGTCAACAACCCGGCAATTCGTCTGGCCGGTCAGTACCGCGGCGCGTTTCTGCTGATCTACAGTCTGGGACTGGGGGCCGTGATCTTCGCGCTGTTGAGCTACGCTGCGCCCGGTTTGTCTGAGGTGTGGGTGCTGTGTGAGCTAGGCGCCGTATTGATCGTCTTTTACCTCATGTGGTGCATTAGAACGAGGCTTTGGCATCATCGCACCGTGGATTGCCGCTACCTGGCCGAGCAGTTACGAATTCTGCGCTACCTCTATCCCTTGGGTTTGGGCGACACCGAACCTATTCTGCCGGCTCACCACATGCACGGAGACTTGCGGCAGAGCTGGATGCAATGGCGGTTGAAGGCGATCATGCGGGCCACCAGCCTGCCCAACGCTAAAGTAACGCCGGAGTATCTCGAGCGCTGCTACAAAGCAATTCTTGAGGATTGGGTGGATGGGCAAATCCACTATCACGATGGCAACGAGAGTCGGATGCACACGATCGACCATCGTTTGCACAAGTTGGGGTTATCAGCAATCGTCTTGGCCTTTCTCGCGTGCGTCGTCGAGCTAGTCCTGCATCTGTACGGTGGAAGAATCGAAATCCCAGGCTTGGTGCCGTGGGTAATCGTGCTCGCCGCCGGGCTACCGGCCTTATCGGCGACCTGTCACGGAATTTCCAACCAGGGCGAGTTCCGCAGGTTGGCAGAGCGTTCAGGCGCGATGCGAAAAAGCCTGGCACGCATAAAGACTGATCTCGAGAAGGCCGAAATGAAAACCGCGCCCAGCAAAGTTCTTCGTCAGAAGTCCGAACTGGTAGGACAGATTATGCTGGCCGAGGTACTAGACTGGCAGATTCTGTATCGCAGGCCAGTGCCGACGGCGTAGCAGATCGAGCCCCGCCTATTCTGCGCGTTGATTAAACCACCGATGGCTTCCTTGACACGATCTTGAAGTGAGCGAGGGCTGCGACCGTCGTGATGTTCTTGATGTTGGTACGGTCCTTGTCCTTGTCAGTCTCGGCCAACTCCGCATAAGGTACCAGGCAGTGGTGCTGGCGTTCTGCCCGTTGAGCCTTTGCTTCTTCGTCATCCTTGGGCGGGGGCGCCTTCTTCCAGCCGTTGGCGAACTTGACCTCCATCCAGCCCTTGTGCTCTTCGTCGGCCAGGAGTTCGAGGTGACTCTCCAGAATCATTTTGACATCTCGCACAGCCGGCTCCTTGTCGTTCTCCTCGACTAGTTGTAATCCTGCCAGTCCCAAAATCACTGGGATCCGCACCGCCGCCGCATAATTGTCTCCTTTGCCCTCTTCGGGGAGCTTGGCAAACTCCGTCTTGTACGCGTTTTCCTGATCACCCAGCGGATACCAGGCCGCATGAATGGCCGGGGCCAACCGCCAAGCATGTTGCTGGAAAGCCCGCGGCTGGTCCATGATCGACATGAACTGCCCCAGTTCCTTGATATTCATCTCCAGCACTTCGTTCGCCGGCAACGCCGAGCGGTGGTAGCCGCGTTTGCCATCTTGCTTTACTGGCGTGACAATCTTCTCCATGGAACGCGCGCCATGGCTGTAGTGGTCGACCTCGATCAAGGCTGCAAGCAAGCCAGAGTCCATGTCCAACCGTTCCCGGCTCTGCTTTTTCTTAGGATCCATCAACCCCAGCCATGAGCGCAACAGAATTGCCCGGCGCACCGGGAAACAAACATCCGTGGGATCGTCCATCCACTGTTCGCCCGGTGGATTGGCGGGGATGAAATACTGCCGCCGATTCGGGCCCAGCACATTCAGATTGCCGTGCAGTCGGCTCTTGAAGTCAGGCCCCTTCTTGAGCCGGAAGTCGGTGACGGCCAGTTTGTGTTCCTTCCCAGCCTCTTCGTTC
>JBEKWZ010000563.1:0-3681 GCA_049512555.1 Candidatus Sulfotelmatobacter sp.
TCGCGGCCGTCGGCCTGGGGAATGAATCTGCCGCCGAGCATGTGGTCGTCGTGCGCGTCTACGACAAGTACGACAATCTGGGTGCAGCCAAGACCTTAGTAAAAGCGAAGTAGACTGTTTTGAAAGGGCGCGGCTTCAAGCCGCGCCGTAAGTCGTTCCCAACGAAACAGCGGCTTTAGCCGCCGAGGCAGACTTCGAGCGTTCTTTAGAATCCGGACATGTCCCAAAGGCCTCTTTTCGCCCGCCCTCGGCGTCGCGGACAATTGTTGTACGATGCGCTGCCCCTGTTCAGCCTGGAAGCTTTTTCCTTTTCTCTTCGCGCTGGCCCTGTTCTTAATGGCTTGTTCTGGCGTATCTCATCCTGGCGGAAACAACGGAGGAGGCGGCGGTAACGGCGGCGGCACGGGCGGCAGCAATCTGGCCTGCAGCGTCATGTCGGTTGGGCAGGGAGCAAGTCTGAACGGCTTCGTTCCATTCGATAGCAGCAGCCTGTGGAACGCTGACATTTCTTCCGCGCCCGTTGATCCGAATTCCAACTCCATCATCAGCAACTGGGTCGGCTCGGTGAATCTTCATCCCGACTGGGGCACCGATCCCACCTACGGCATTCCTTACGTCGTGGTCAACGGGAGCCAGCCCCTGGTCAACATAAATCTGGGTGCCTATCCCAGCGAAAGCGATCCCGGCCCCATGCCGGTCCCGGCGACTGCTCCAGTCGAGGGTGGCTCGTCCAGCACAGGAGATCGCCACGTTCTCGTGCTCGACAACGGTAACTGCTTTCTCTACGAACTCTACAACTCGTCCGTAAACTCCAACGGCAGCTGGAGCGCCAACTCAACTGCCGTGTGGGATCTGCTGGGCAACGAGCAACGTCCCTACACCTGGACCTCCGCCGACGCGGCCGGACTCCCGATTTTCCCCGGCCTGGTGCGCTACGACGAAGTCGCCGCCGGTAAAATCCAGCACGCCTTCCGCTTCACTCTGCCCCAGACCAGCGCCGCCTTCACCCCGCCGGCGTCGCACTGGGCGGCAACATCCAGCGATCCCACGGCGCCGCCCATGGGCATGCGCTTGCGCCTGAAATCCAGCTACGACATTTCAGGATTCGACGCCCAGATGCAGGTCATTCTCACCGCGATGAAAACCTACGGCCTGATTCTCGCCGACAACGGCAGCGCGCTCTTCGTGACCGGAGCATCCGACAGCCGCTGGGGCTCCGACCTCGAGTCGCTGAAAACCGTACCGGCCTCGGCCTTCGAAGTCGTCCAGATGAGTCCGGTATATACGAATGCGAACTATCCCACGGGCGCGGCCCCCACCATCAGTTCGTTCACCGCGTCCGCCGCGCACGTTTCCTCCGGTGGCAGCGTGACCCTGTCGTGGACCACCTCCAGCGCCGACTACCTCATCGTCTCACCCGGCTTGGGCGCGGTGCGCGGAACCAGTGCCACCGTCAATCCCACAGCAACGACAACTTACACGCTCTACGCGACCAATCAGTACGGCCGAACTTCCGCAACCGTTACCGTGAATGTCCCGTAGCACGAGAACCTGTCACTGGCCGGAACTCGTCTCCACGTCATCCTCCCGACCGCCAAGTCCAATCGAAGTTAACTCGTCTGCCCGCCGCAACTCCGGGAATAACCACGCCCACACCGCGATCACCACGAGAGTTCCAATTCCCCCCAAAACCACGGCCGGCACGGTTCCAAACCACTGCGCGGTCACGCCAGATTCGAACTGCCCGAACTCATTCGACGTTCCAATAAAAATCATGTCCACGGCGGTCACGCGCCCGCGCATCTCGTCCGGCGTCGCCAGTTGCGTGAGCGTAGCGCGGATAATCACGCTGATCATGTCGCTGGCTCCCAGCAGAAGGAGCGAGATCAGCGACAAAGTCAGGCTGTGCGAGATGCCGAACAGAATCGTGAAGATTCCGAATCCGGCGACCGCCCACAGTAGCGTAGGCCCCGACCGACCGCGCAACGGCCAGTGCGCCAGCAACACCGCCATGATCGCCGCGCCCACTCCCGGAGCCGTGCGCAGCAGTCCTAGTCCCCACGGTCCCGTGTGCAGAATTTCCCGCGCGTATACCGGAAGCAGCGCGACTGCCCCGCCCAGCAGCACGGCAAAAAGATCCAGCGAAATCGCGCCCAGGATCAGCTTTTTGCTCCAAATGAAATGCAGCCCCGCGAAAACCGTTTTCAGCGTCATTGGTTCTCTCGGCCGCGCCTTCACTTCGGGCTTGATCTTGAACGACGAGACCGTCGCGCCCACCGCCGTCAGCAAAGCGATCCCATACACGACGGCCGGACCGTGGAACGCTGCATAAAGAATGCCGCCAAACGCCGGTCCCAGAATCGTCGAAGCCTGAAAGATGCTCGCATTCCAGGCAACCGCATTCGGAAAATGTTCCGGCGGAACCAGTTGCGGCAGAATCGACCGGCTGGCCGTGCTGTTAAACGATCGCACTACCCCTATCAGCACCAGCACCACATAGATCGATCGGATCGACGGCACCCCGCGCTCAACCAAAGCGAGCAGCAAAGCGAAGCACACCGCATACCCCGCGTAACAAGCCGAGAGCACATGGCGCCGTTCAAACCGGTCAGATGCATGCCCGGAAATCGGGAACAGCAAAATTGCGGGCAAGAATTGTGCCAGCCCCACATAGCCCAAATCAAGTGGCCGTTTCGTGATCTCGTAGACCTGCCAGCCCACGGCCACGGCCTGCATCTCGACCGCCGCCACAATCAAAAACCGCGCGATCTGAAACAGCACGAACCCGGGATGGGTGAAGGCGGCGCGTCCAGCCCTGGCGTCGGCGGTCGTAGGCATGAGCCTCTAATGTGCCATAGATCGAGACTAGTGTGCAGCGGATGCGCGGGAGAAGTCAGCTGATGTGCAGATGATGTGCAGACTGGAAGTGTGAAAGAAATCGTTCTACGAGTGCGCGGCGCTCGATCGTGCCGCCGGAGCGGCAATCTCAATGCGGTTTCTGCCATTCTTTTTGGCGGCATACAAGCTCATGTCCGCTTCATGCAGAAGCTCGGCCACGGTACCGTCGCGAGTTAAAGACGTCGCAGTCACGCCCATGCTGACCGTCGCAGAGGTCGTCCCGAACGGAGTCACAATCGGATCTTTGCCAACCAGCTTGCGGATCTCGTCGGCGCGTCGCGCCCCGATCTCCAGAGAGCAGCCCGGCAGAATCAGAATAAATTCCTCACCACCGTAGCGCCCAACCAGGTCGTAGGGTCGCAGGGTTTGCTTGAGCCGCTGCGCCACTTGCTTCAGAACTTCGTCTCCCGCGCCGTGGCCCAGCGTGTCGTTAACGCGCTTGAAGTGGTCGATATCCGCCAGGATAATGCTGGCCGGTTTATCCTCGCGTCCGCTGCGCGAAAACTCCCGGTCCAGCGCCGTAATAATTTCCGCGCGATTCAGCAGGTTGGTTAAGAAATCGTGAGTCGCCGCGAAGCGCAGTGATTGCTGCAAGTCCAGAATTCTCTTGCCCACCATAATCCGTGAGCGCAACTCGGCAGGATCCACCGGCTTCGACAGATAATCGTCGGCTCCCGCCTCCATGGCCGTCAGCAGATCCTGCTTGCGATTCTTAGCCGTCAGCATCAGCGCGTAGATATATTTTCCCTGGCTCTGTTTGCGAATGCGCCGCAGAACATCGAT
>JBEKWZ010000564.1:0-3678 GCA_049512555.1 Candidatus Sulfotelmatobacter sp.
GCTCCGAGCACGACTCCGCTTCCGGCCAGCACCAGGATCACGATGGCTAACACCTTGCTTCGCAGCGAAAGCTGACGGAAACGCTGAATCATTAGGAGCCACCCGCGGGTTTCTGTTCGCTCTTTTGCGGAGCGCTTTTCTGAGGACCCGAGTCGGCGCTCTGTTTGGCGATATCCACGTCGACCGCGGCAGAGAGATCGGGCATCAGCTTGGGGTCATTGCCTTCGATGGCGACAATCACGACAAATGCGCGCAGTTTGTTGGAAAAATCTCCGCCTTCGCCGACGGGCGCCAACTGGTCGAGTTTCGCCGGGAACACCAGGTCGGGATAGGCATCCAGCCGGACCTTAGCTGTCTGCCCAACTTGCAGGCTGGGAAAATCCTGCTGGTTGGCCATTACGCGCACCTGCATCGATGAGGGATCGACCACCTGCATAAACGGCTCACCCGGCCGCAATTGGTCGCCTTCCTGCACTTCGCCCATCGTGCCCTGTTTCCAGATCGTGTTGAGCACGACAACGCCGTCGAGCGGCGAATGGATCTGCATCAGGTCGGCGTTGGCCTGGGCGTGCGTCATGGTCTGTTGGGTGCGATCACGCTGAATTTCCAGGATGCGGATCGCCGCCAGCGCAGCCTTGCGCTTCAGGTCAAAGGTTTCGCGCAGCTGGTCATAGGTGGCCTTGGCCTCGTCGAGATTCTCCTGATTTTTTTCCGCGTCGATGCGCGAAACGATTTCCTGTTTTTGGATTTCGAGTTGCGCCTTGCTGAGTGCGTCCTCGGCTGTCTTCAACTCGGTTTCATCTTTGGCGCGCGCCGCATTTTCTTTCGCCTGCTCCTCGGCGACCTGGTCCACCAGCTTTTGGTAGTCGGCCTGCTTGTCGACGAAATCCCGCATCTGCGCCTGCCGGTCAAACTCCACCAGAGGATCGCCTTTCTTCACCCGGGTTCCCGAGGGCGTGAGATGGATGACGGTGAGCGTTGGAACGGATTGGCCCGCCAGTTCGGGCGCGAGAATGGCACGCGCCTGCACTGCCTCGGTGGTTCCCTTGAGGCGCAGGATTTGAGTGGAAGAGGCCGCGGCGGATTGCTTCGAAGTCGCAGTCGAGGGAGTGTTGCTCCGCGTAGCCACAAAGAGAATGGCGACGAGCACGGCGGCAGCCGCGACCATGATCATCCAACCGCGCCATCGTCGGAGTGTGCCGTCACCGTCGGGCATGGACGGTTGTGGCGGTGCTGGTTCCGGTCGAGTTCCCGGCTGGTCTGGATGAGACTCAGAGTCGGGAGTTACTGTCGCAGGGGCAGAGTGCATGGATGAAGTACTCCCGCCGTAGGAATCGGGTTGCCCGGCAAAAGTTGCCCGCCGTTTCCGGCGTTTACTAAGTTATCCGAGTGAGCGCTTGTTTCCAAGCCTCTTTTAGATCGTAGAAGACGGTCTGTTCTTGCGGCCGTTTTTTCCGAGCGCCGTTTTTTCCGAGCACAGAAAAGCGATCTCAGGTGGCCGGCCGAGTAACTAAGGAAGGAACCATTGCACACACTCCAGCGCGAGATGAATTCTCCCGCAGTGCAGTTGCGAACGCGGGAACCCGCGCAACCACGACACGGCGTCGCGGCCGCCCCTGACCTTCGCGGGAACGCGCCCGGATGGCGCTATTCCCAAGCAATGACGCTATTGCACTTCGTTATTGAACTTCGTTCAGTTTTTGGTAGATCACCATCGCGACCAGCACCAGGAGAAACACCCCGGAGCCGATACTGAATACCCACATGGGGACGGTCAGCCGGTTCACTTTGACTAACAATTCTGTCTGCTCTTCCTGCATGTGCGAATTGTTGTCATCGAGGAACAGCTGGTCATCTTCGTGCATGGTGAGAGTGCTCTTGTAAATCAGGAGGACGACCAGACCGACCGCAAACAACCCGAAAACTCCTCCAACGATTTCAATTGGCGTCATAAGCCACCTCGGCAGATTCCAAACCCAAGCGCAGCGGCATTCCACTTCGTGGTGGGGGCACGCAGAACCCCGCACCCAGTTCCGGGGAAGGCCCTAACGCCCCGATTATAGCCCCGTTTGCCAGCCTTGAGCACGGAATAATACCTTTGTTCCGAGCCAGTTACAGGAGCGGGAGGAATGCGACTTCCCGACCGTGGCTCGCATCCAACTAACTGGCAGTTTTCGCCTGAGGGATGGTTACCCGATCAACCCTTGTGGTGGAAGCAACATTTGTTATAATCAAACAGCCTTTAAAGCCAAGGAGATACCAATGGCCACCACCACCGTCCCTGGAGTGACTACACCGGAAGTTACCAAGAAGGCCGCGCCCGTCACTCTGACCGCCAACGCTGTCACCAAGGTGAAAGAGATCATGGGCCAGCAGAACCCCGTTCCCGCTGGCTTGCGCATTGGAGTCGTGGGCGGCGGATGCTCCGGTTTCTCCTATTCCATGCAGTTTGAAAACGGCGCCGGAATGATGGACAAGACGTTTGACATGGACGGACTGAAGGTGTTCGTCGATGCGACTTCCGTCATGTACCTGAACGGCTGCATCGTGGATTATGTCGAGACGCTCGAGGGCGCAGGCTTCAAGTTCGAAAATCCGAATGTGAAGAGCACCTGCGGTTGCGGATCCTCCTTCAGCGTGTAAGCCGGTCTCGGAAAGTTTTGAGAAGTGAAAAGGCCTCATCTTCGCGATGAGGCCTTTTCATTTCGTAAGCGACTTGCAGAATTCTATTGCTGTTGCGGGGGATTGCTCGGCGGCGGAGCCGGCTGGCTGAACCCTCCACTGGACTGCGAGTTCGAATTGTTCCCAAATCCCGAGGAAGACGAACCGAAACCGCTGCTGTTGCCGAAACTGCTGTTACCGAAGCCGCTGTTGCTGCCCGGTTGCCCGTTGCTTCCGTTCTGCCCGTTGAGATTGGGTGCGCCCGGCTGGCCGAAGGTGGCCAGTTGCGGCTGGTAGGGTGTCGTGATCAGGCGTCCCTGGTCCTGCGCCGGATCGTAAACAAAGGCCCAGTCTTTATATTTCTTCTTGTGATTGAATTCCCGGATGGTGGAGTCTTTGCTGGTGCTGGCGCTGGCGACTCCCACAATCGGACCGCCAATGATCTGGCCAGAGCCGAGTTGGTTGCTGCCAGGGCTGCTCCCCGGTGCTGACGGATTCGATAGGTCGGTTCCAGTCGCGGAGGTTTGCGATCCCGGCTGCAAGGGATCGGAACCGGTCTGGGCACTCTGACCGAACGTTGAATTGGAATTCGTAGACCCACTGCTGCCGCCGAATGCCGAGGTCGGTGAAGAGCCGATGGCGCCGGCCGGCGTCGCGCCGGGAATGACGCCGCCGCCCATTGCGCTGAGCGTCATCTGCACTTCGCCGAAATGCAGCAGCTTGAAATCCGCGCACTTCGATTCCTTGCAGTTCAAAGGATCTTTGTAGCGCTTGCGCAGAAAGCGCTGGCGGTTGGTGTTTTCCAGATCCTCAAGCTTCACCGGGTAGCGCCCGAACTTTTTGTAGTAGGCGCGGATGGCCCGCGAATACTGCACTCCGCGATGAATCATCTCCTCTTCGCGATCGCGTTTGATGTCGAAGGCGATGGTGGGTACGATCGCTGCCGCGAAGATTGCCATCAACGCTATCGCCAGCAGCAGCGTCAGCATGATGTAGCCGTGGTCGCGCCGGCCGAGC
>JBEKWZ010000565.1:0-3672 GCA_049512555.1 Candidatus Sulfotelmatobacter sp.
TAACCAAGCCCATCGTGCGGCTGCGGGCAGCAACGCGGCAGCTGGCGGCGGGCGATCTGACAGCACGGAGCGGCTCTCCGGTGAGCACGAGACGGGACGAAGTCGCAGGCCTGGTGCGCGACTTTGACGCCATGGCGGAAAGGCTCGAGATGTTGGTCAAAGCACAATCCCGTTTGCTGAACGATATTTCACATGAGCTGCGCTCGCCGCTGGCGCGGTTGAACGTGGCGCTCGGCCTGGCGCGGCAGCGCGCTGGGGTGGAAAGCACCGACATGCTGGATCGTATTGAACTCGAGGCCAGTCGGCTGAACGAATTGATTGGCAGGATTCTGACTCTGGCTCGCCTGGAAGATGGAGAACAGACGGTCCCGCAGACTCCGGTGCCGCTGGGCGAGGTGGTGGCCAACGTGGCCGAAGATGCGGAGTTTGAGGCGCAGGAGCGGCGCTGCCACGTGCACACGGTGATCCCGGAGGGAGACTGGGGAGTGCGGGGCAACGATTCGCTGCTGCACAGCGCGGTGGAAAACGTGGTGCGGAATGCCATTCGCTATACGGCGGAGGGCAGTTCGGTGGAGATTGAACTGGCGAGCGAGGAGCGGGCCGGTGGGGCCGATGCCGTCCTGCGGGTGAGCGATTCCGGGCCGGGAGTTCCTGAGGACGCGCTCGAGAAACTGTTTGAGCCGTTCTACCGGCTGGACGATGCCCGGGGACGACTCACCGGAGGCGTTGGCTTGGGGTTGGCGATCACTGAGAGAGCGGTGCGCTTCCACGGAGGGAAGGTGCGGGCGCTCAATCGGGCGCAGGGCGGGCTGACGGTGGAGATTCGGCTGCCGCTGATCGGGCGCGGGCAGAAGAGTCAGGCACTGGCTGAACTGGTTCCGCTGGCGCGGCAAGCGTAGGCATGGAAGAACGGACGGCTGGGAATCGACGGCCAAGGCGAGGGCAGGATGCCCCCGCGACAGCCGGCAAGATGCCGGCGCTACTTGTGATCCCTCTCCAGCAGGCTCTGCGTTCCTCTCGTATACTGGGAACTGGTGGGAAAGCGGGCAACTCCGCGGCGTTCCCAAGGTTCCAATAACGGTTGTGGGAGTTTGCTCTTCCCGCGCTTTCCTGATACACAAATGGGTTGAGATTTTCCCGCGTTTTCTTGAGAGTGTGCAGAACCCGGCCGGCGGGGCGCCGGGTAGGTGTGCGCACCCTTAAACCTCACATCAACATGGAGATCAAGCAGAGAATGTCGAAACGATTTGGGTGGCTGCTCGGGGCGGTGGTGCTGGGTTTAATCGGATTGCTGGTGGCTTGCGGGAGCAACTATAAGGCTTCGTCCGACGGGTTATTGCTGGTGGGCAGTCAAGGCTCGGGATTGATTGAGACCTTTAGCTTCACGCTGAATAGCGGCTCGATCTCCGCCGTCAGCAACACGCCCAATGACACCTCGAACGAGCTTTGCGTTTTGAACGGGGTTCCGTCGTCGCTGGTCGCGGACCCGGCCGGGACGTACGCGTACACGATTATTAACGCCAGTTCGTTGTGTAACAACCCCACCCCCAGCACGACGGGCCTGCTGGCCTTTAAGGTAAATTCTGACGGGTCGACCACGCAGGTCGGAAGCCAGGTGCCGTTGAACCCGGAAACGATCACAATCCTGGGAACGACGAACACGGAACCTGTGCCGGTGTTTCCGGGGACGATGGTGATGGACCCGGCAGGGAAGTTTCTATTCATTGCAGACCGCGCGACCGTCGATATTTCGGGGCTCTATGTGCCGGGCGCGGTTTCGGTGTTTGCCATCGGGAGCGGCGGGAGCTTGACGGAAGTGGCGGGCTCGCCTTTCTTCACATCGACCTTTCCGACCACCCTGAACCAGACGGGACTCGACATTGTCAGCGTCGCGCCGACACCGACGGTGTTTCCGGCGACCGGCATCAATGGCGTCGTGCCGTCGGTGTGCTCGGAAGTGGGGAACAATCCTCCGACATTGGAATACCTCTACGCAGTGGACGGGCTGGGGAACCAGGTGTTTGAATTCTCGGTTAATACGACGACCGGCGGGCTGACGTTCATTTCGCAGCCACCCGTTTCCACCGATCCTACTCCGGCGGGCGTGGCGGTCGATCCGTGCAACCGGTTCGTGTATGTGAGCGACAGCTTGACGGACAAAGTCAGCGCCTACAGCATGTGCAATGGGACGGTGACCAGCCAACAGATACCGTGCTCGGCGCTTCCGGCTGGCGCGTTAGTCCCGGTTGCGGGTTCGCCCTTTGCTTTGTCGGGGAGCACAAATGGCCCCGGGCCGATCGTGGTGGATCCGTACGGGAAATACGTCTATGTTCTGGGTACGCTTTCGAACACCATCAATCCGATGAGAATCACTTCCATTTCGGGGGCCCTGGCTCCTATTAATCCCGCTACGGTGGCCACGGGCACAGGACCTGTTTCCATTGTGATTCGCGGGGATGACAGCTGGCTCTTTGTGGCGAACCACGGCACCCCGACCATAGGGGGCAATACGGTTTCGCAGTATGCGATCACACCCGAAAGCGGAGCCTTGACGGCCCAGCCGGCGATTCAGACCGATAACTATCCGTGGGGCGTGGCGGTGAAGTAAGGCAGGACGAGCTCCGGCAGTGATTCGCCGGCCTTTCAAGTTGGAGCGTCCGCGACTCTCGCAGAGTACATCAGGGGCTAAAGCCCGCCTGATTCGGGCGACGTCGACGCGGCCCTGAAGGGCCGCTCTTCCACCGGTTGTGCGGGCATCTGGGATGGTTTTCCAACCGTCACGGTCGTGCGGGCATCTGGGATGGTTTTCCAACCGCTACGGTTGTGCGGGCATCTGGGATGGTTTTCCAACCGCTACGGTTGTGTGGGCATCTGGGATGGTTTTCCAACCGTTACGGTTGTGCGGGCATCCGTGATTGTTTCCCAACCATGCGGTCGTTGTCCGCGGTCGATCCGGTCGTCGTTGTCGATCATGGTGCGCGAGAACCGAAGACCGAACACTGGCAACTGCCTTTCTAAGTAGGAACCTTCAAAATCAGATAGCCGCCGACCAGCACAAAGATCAGATCGGGGGACCACGCGGCCAGGGCTGGTGGGAGTTGGTTGAGGTCGCCCATGGCCTCGAAGAGGCGCGATACCACCGTGTAGAACACGGCAATTCCTACGGCCACGGCGACTCCGGTGATCGCTCCTTTTTTTCCGGTGGAGAGCGAGAAGGGGATGGCCAGGATGGCCATGATCAGAGTGATCAGGGGATACGACAGCTTCTTGTTGAGCTGCACGCGCAGGCGGACCACGTCGAATCCGCTCTGCTGCAGGTCGCGGATGTAGCGGCTCAACTCTTCGTAGTTCATCTCGGTATACTGCTTCACTTCCTTCTTGAAGTACGACGGCGTCTCCGGCAAATCGGGGAAGGTGGCCACGTCGAACACGCGGTAGTTGGCCATGGCAGAGACGTTGAGGGAGCGCTCCCAGCCTTGTTCGTAGACCCAGCGATTCAGATTGTCGGCCCAGTGGGCGCGGTCGGCGTGGATGCGGCGCGTGATGGAGAAGCTGGCCTGATCGAGTTGAAAGACGGTGACGTTGCCGAACTGGTCGCGGTCGGTATCGAAGAACTGGTAGTAGTAGATGTCGTGATTCTGACCGAAAATCCATTTGCGGTCGGGGCGAAGG
>JBEKWZ010000566.1:0-5044 GCA_049512555.1 Candidatus Sulfotelmatobacter sp.
CGAACGCCAGCAAGGCCGCATCTCGCACCAGGAATATGAAACCGCCAAATCAGCCCTAGATCAAACCCTGCAGCGCGCCCTGAAACGCGAAGCCCAAAAGGCGTAGCCTTGAAAAGTCTGCATGGGAGTGTTTATGTGGGGACCGGCGCCTTCGCCCGTCCCGCCAAGCGCAGCGAGGCGAGCGCCGGCACGACCCCCAGCCTGCCATGGGCGTAATAGCACCGCCCTTAGGTAACCCCGGACCACAAGTCCTAAGTTCTGGTTTAGGGTGATTTCCCCGCCATTACACGTAGATAGCTATTGATTCTAGGCCAATTACATAGATTTCCACAGGTGGAAGTCCGGCGCGACACTAGGAGTAGGAGGGACTATGATCTGCGCCAAATGCGGTAAAGAACATGACAACGTGCGAGGCCAGTGTCCGCATTGTCGAACTTCGGCAAAACTTGTTAAACGGCAGAAAGAAAAGCCGTATGATTCAGAAGTGAGCGGACCCTTTTCGTTCTATGTCGGCCCATGCCACAAATGCGGGAGGGAAGTTCCGGGAACGGTTATGCGTTTAGCGGGCGCGACAGCCAGGTTGTTAGGCGCTGCTGAATGGTTCACCCCGGACCCGCACAACTGTACCCGAGGGTAGGGGAGGTAGCATGGCGGAAAGGAAAGAAGTCAGAGAAGGGAAGTGGGTTTGGGTCTGCGCTTGTGGCAAGGAATTGCCTGAAAAGCCAGTTCCCATAAGTCAGTTGCCACGGTCATGTCCAGATCACGTGTGCAAGCAACCGAACCCAGTTTTTAGCTGACTTCGCTTGCCAAAAGATTCCTACTCCTGCCAAGAAAGTACGGGCAGCATGGCAGTTGTTCGGCAAGCCGAGGGGGTGCCCTCACGACCAGATTTTCCCAAGCCCAAGCCCCTTGCATCGCCCTGCTCGGCGTAACATCTAATGGGATAGGTTCAAAAAAAATTATGGGAAACATGTTTAAGACCGCGTTTCTGCTGACCGCGCTCACGCTGCTGCTGATGTTCATTGGCCGCCATTTCGGCGGCCAGAATGGAATGTTCCTGGCCCTGGCTTTCGCCGTCGTCATGAACTTCGGCGCCTACTTTTTCTCGGACAAGATCGCGCTGGCCACTTACCGCGCCCAGCCCGTGACGCGCGAAGAATTGCCGCGCGCCTATGCCGCCGTCGAGCGCCTCACGCAGAAAATCGGCATCCCGATGCCGAAGATTTATGTGATTCCGACCGAGTCGCCCAACGCCTTCGCCACCGGACGCAATCCGAGCCACGCTTCGGTCGCCGTGACCCACGGGATTCTGAGTTTACTGAATGACGAAGAACTCGAAGGCGTGCTCGCCCACGAACTCGGCCACGTGAACAACCGCGACATCCTGATCAGTTCCGTCGCTGCCACGATCGCTGGCGCCATCACCATGCTTTCGCGGTTCGGTTTCTTTTTCGGCGGTGGCTCGCGCGATCGCCGCGGCGGAGGCCTCACCGGGCTCTTTATGCTGATCCTCGCGCCCATCGCTGCGACCATGATTCAGCTCGCCGTGTCGCGCTCGCGCGAATATGAAGCCGACGCCACCGGAGCCCATTTCACCGGCAATCCCTACGCCCTGGCCAGCGCCCTGCAAAAACTCGACACCTACTCGCGCCGCATCCCGATGCAGGCCAGCCCGTCTACCGCGCACCTGTTCATCATTCAGCCGCTGCTGGGAATCAACTTCGGAGGCCTATTCTCGACGCATCCGCCGATCGCGAAGCGCATCGAGCGGCTGACGGGAAGGCCCGCGGAGTTTATGCAGTAAGCTTTCAGCTGCGAGCTATGAGCTACGAGTTGCGAGCAAACCGTTCTCAGCTAGATGACTGACGCAAGTCCTGGGAGCGCGAGCGTTCTGACTGTCGGCGGGGTACTCACAACTCGAAACTCATAGCTCAAAGCTCTATGACGTAGGTAACTCCGCCCGCGCAGCCGTCGAATAGTAGAATCGAAAACGAATGTCGCCCGAGACCGTTACTGCCATTTCTCATAAAGCCGCTGAACTCGAAACCGCACTCCGCCGCGTGATTCGCGGCAAGGACGACGTGGTTCGCCTGGCGCTGGTCAGCATTTTCGCCCGCGGTCACCTTTTGATTGAAGGCGTGCCCGGCGTAGGCAAGACCACGCTTGGACAGGCGCTGGCCCGCGCCATCGACTGCACTTTTCAGCGCGTGCAGTTCACCAGCGACCTGCTGCCCTCCGACGTGGTGGGCATTTCGATTTATTCAACCCTCGAACATGAATTCGAATTCAAGCGCGGCCCGGTGTTCACCAACGTCCTGCTGGCCGACGAAATCAACCGCACTACACCGAAGACGCAGTCCGCGCTGCTCGAGGCCATGAACGAAGGCCAGGTCACCGTCGACGCACATTCATACGAACTGCCGCAGCCGTTTCTGGTGATCGCCACGCAGAATCCGGTGGAACACCATGGAACGTATCCTCTGCCCGAGTCGCAACTCGATCGATTTCTGATGCGGGTGCGCATGGGATATCCTGACGCGCAGGCCGAGCGGCAGATTCTGCGCTCGGAAGCAGGCGTGTCCCATCTCAGTGATCTTCACCCGGTTCTGACCGGAGCCGAGGTGCTTGAAATGCAGCAGGCGGTGAAGCAGATTCGCGTGGACGAATCGCTGGTCAGCTACGCTTTGGAAATTGTGCGCCGTACCCGCGAGTCGGAGTTTCTCTCGCTGGGCGTCTCGCCGCGTGGATCGCAGGCTCTGTATCGCGCCGCGCAAGCCATGGCTTTTCTCGAAGGCCGCACCTTCTGCACTCCCGAAGATATCAAGCCGCTGGTGGTCCCTGTCTTCGCCCACCGCATCGTCGTGAGCGGCCTGTACGCCTCGACGCTGAAAAAGTCCGAGCAGTCAGATCAGGTGCTGAGAGAGATTATTGAGGATGTGGCCGTGCCAGTGTGAGAGCAGCTAGCAGTTCTCAGCTCCCAGCGTCTTCCGGCCAAGTCAATAGCGTTGGCGTCAAAGCGAGATCGCTCAATTTCGAGCCGCTGTTCAATAGCTTATTCACCACCTGGAACTCAGCGCTGCGTCCGGCGATTGCAAGGAAGTCTATCTTCGAGACGCCACGCTCGACCTCATCGCGAGCAAACAACATTGCCGCACGCCAGACAGGCTCGGACGACAGCAATCGCTCCGAGGAGTTCTTGCCGTTCGCCAGCCGCCTTTGGAAAGTAGTTGCGAATCGCACCCCCGAATGGACAAGAAGCTCATGGCAATACGCCATGGGCAGAAATTCCACGAGACGAGCCGCTAGCGCAGACTCTAATCCTCCGGCGGTCAATTTCCTATAGATCTCAAGGTCGCCGCTGGAAGGCGAATCTCGAAATGCGGCGACTGCCTTTGCAATGAGATCGTTCACTTTGCTCTTTCCTCGCCTTGCAGATCATAATAGCTTCCGTCATGTCCTTCCTTCGTTTTCTCATGCTGCTATCGCTCGTGGTCTGGATCGGCGGGATTATTTTCTTTGCCATCATGGCGCCCACCGCATTTCACGTACTGCCCACGCGCTTGCTCGCCGGAACATTAGTGGGGAATTTGCTGACCAAGCTGCACTGGATCGCCATCGTTTGCGGCGTCGTGTATCTGCTGAGTTCGCTGGTCTACAGTCGTCTCACCGATTGCGCTGCGCGCCCAGGTTGCAAGCTTTGACACCGCCAGCATGCTCAACGATTCCGCGCGAGTGCAATTTGATGCACTGCACGTTTGGTCGACGCGTGTGGAGATCACGGTGCTGCTGCTGGGGTTGATCGTGGTTTATATGACCGCCGGGGTTTTCATTCGCGACTGACGAAGGGGTCAATCGCGCAAATCCCTCAGGGGCTAAGCCCAGAATCATAGTTCGCTTTGACGCGGCGCTGAAGCGCCGCTCTTCCACGGTTCATCCCACTGCTCATTTCCGCTCTTCAACCGCTGAGGGACTTGTAGCGGAAGCAATCGACGACGTGGTCGTTGACCATTCCGACGGCTTGCATGAAGGCGTAGCAGATGGTCGATCCGACAAATTTGAAGCCGCGCTTCTTGAGGTCTTTGCTCATCGCATCAGACTGCGGTGTTCGCGCGGGAACCTGCTTCATGGACCGGGGCGAGCTCACGCGCGGCTGGCCGCCGACAAATTGCCAGATATAGCGGTCGAAACTGCCGAACTCTTTTTGCACGCTGAGAAATGCTTTCGCGTTGGTGACCACCGAGGCGATTTTCAGTTTGTTGCGCACAATGCCGGGATCGCGCAACAGCCGCTCGATCTTGCGCCGATCGTAATGCGCGACACGCTGGGGATCGAATCCGTCGAAAGCCTTGCGGTAGTTTTCCCGCTTGTTGAGGATCGTGCTCCAGCTCAGTCCGGCCTGCGCGCCTTCGAGGATGAGAAATTCAAAGAGCGTGCGGTCGTCGTGCACCGGCACGCCCCATTCCTCATCGTGATAACGAACCATCAGTTCGCCATTCGCCCAGGCGCAGCGAACGGGTTGAACATCTTTCGAGACGGAGGCCACAGGGTCCACGGAGTTGGCGATCGCGATTCTACTCCAGCGACTTCGGGTCGGATTTGTTTACCGGCGATTTAGCGTCGAGCAGAGAGACTAATTCATGCGCGCTCGGTGGAATGCCGACCTTGGCCTCGCGGATGATTTCTTTTGCAGTCAGTTTTTTTCCGTAAAGTTTCTCGTTGGCGCTGCCGTCGGAACGCAGGGTCGATCCTTCCAGAGATACTCCGGCGAACAAGCCTTTGTTGCGCGAGTAGGAGAGGATTTCCGCTTCCATGACGATGTCTGTCGCGCCTTCGGCTGTGCGGCCTTTGGGCCCGGCTGCGGCCGAGGCATCGGCTCCGAGTTTCACCTTGCTGTAGAGCAGCGATTCGGCGCCTTTTGGATTCATCACGAGCAGGACGAAGTCAGTGGCCTGGCCGCCGATTTGAAATCCGATGCTGACGCCTTCGAGCGCGTACAGAGCGGGAGCGCCCCACTGGCCCTTGTAGTGCTCGCCGCTGCGGCAAA
>JBEKWZ010000567.1:0-3658 GCA_049512555.1 Candidatus Sulfotelmatobacter sp.
TAGAGCTTTATTTAAGCTTGCAAAACCCGGCGGACAAAGGTGTCCGCCGCTCCATATGCATCGTGGGAAAAATCAAAGGCCAGCGCTTGGCCGGCCTTTGAACTGATTTCAAAAAAAACTACGGCTTCTTGGGGGCGATCGCGTCCTTCGCGGCTTTGGCGACGCGGAACTTCACGACGGTCTTAGCCTTGATCTGGATGGGTTCGCCAGTCTGCGGGTTGCGTCCCACGCGAGCCTTGCGGTGCGCCTTCACCAGACGGCCCAGGCCGGGCACAACGAAAATGCCGTTCTTCTTGGTTTCTTTGATAGCGGTGTCGGCCAGATGCTCCAAAAACGCCGCCGCGGTCTTGTTGGGAAGCTCAGTCTTCTCGGCGAGATGCCGGATGAGTTGTGTTTTGGTCAAACCTGCAGCCATGTGTTTCCTCCTCGAAAAAATCGGTTTAATACCAGCGGGGCCTATCTTATACCTTCTGGGCTGTGGAAAACACCTTATTTTACGAGGGTTTTCTAATTATCGAACGCGGAACAGGCCATGTTTACAGGGCTTCCCCTGCATGCCCTTGCCGGAGTCGGCCTGCCATGCGTACCAGCGTGGTAACCTGCAGAAAGCTTTCACGCTTGGAGGAGTCCGCGATTGAGTTGTGCCATTTGTGAGATCCGCAAGGAGAAACGCTTTTGCCCCGCGGTTCACGGGCGCATCTGCCCGCAGTGCTGCGGCGAGCAGCGCGAGGTGACGCTCGATTGTCCCAGCGATTGCCCTTATCTGCTGCAGGCGCGCGAGCACGAGAAGCCACGCTCCCTGAAACAGGATCAGGTCGACCCCGCGGGATTATTTCTGCAAATCGAAGTTTCCGATCAGTTCATGTATGAGAAAGAACATCTGCTGATGGGCCTGACCTACGCGCTGGCCAAGGCGGCCCGCACCGACCGCAGCCTGCACGATCAGGATCTGCTCACCGCGCTTTCCGCTCTGACTACCAGCTACGAACGCCGCGTGAACTCGGGCCTGCACTACGAACAGCCGTTGACGAGCGAGGCGCAACGCAGGGTCGCCGCCGAGATTGACCTAATGGTGAAGGAATATCGCGAAGCCGAGCAGAAGCACACCGGCTATTCGTCTCTGCGCGATTCCGATGTGCTGAAGGCGCTGGTGTTTCTGGTGCGTCTGGCGTACGGCCGGACTTCGGGCCGCCCAAAGTCGCGGGCCTTCGTGGAATTTTTATTCGCCCAGTTTCCCGAGAAAGATCCCGCACTGACTGCGTCGCAGGAAACCGGGAGCCGGATTATCGTGCCCTGAGAATCAGCTACGGATTTTCGCGGATCTGAATTTCTTCTTTCTGATCCGCGCGATTCGTGGCTAACCTCTTTGCAGTTTCCGCACCGCCTGCCCTGCCGGCAAGTCCTCGAGCAGTTCGCGAATTGTTTTCTTCAACACCGGGTGTCGCGCCTCGGGAGCAATCTCCGCCAGTGGTTGCAGCACGAAACGGCGCCGGTGCATCGCGGGATGCGGGATGGTCAAGGCAGGCGAGTCGATCACAGCGTCGTCCGTGAGCGGATCCCTGAAGAGCAGGATATCGAGGTCGATGGTGCGCGGGCCTTTTTTTTGGACGCGCTGGCGGCCCATCTGCCGCTCGATTTCGAGTAATGCCGACATCAGTTTCTCAGCAGTCGCGGTCGTCTCCAGAGCCACGACGCAGTTCAGGAACCACGCCTGGTCGGTGAACTCCACTGGTTCGGTCTCATAGAACGAAGAAACCGCGACGACCCGTCCCACGTTTTCCAGCCGTGCGATCGCGTCACGGAGCTGCTGCTCGCGGTCCCCGACGTTCGATCCCAGCGAAAGATGGGCAAGGTTGGGCATTTTGCTTGCCGTTTCAGTTGTACGCTGCAAAATTGCGGGACACAACCTCGTATGGTTTCCGAGCCAGCAAGAGACTGAGTGGCTCACCCGCACCCGAAGGGTCCATTACCTTGGTGACTATCGGGCCTCTTCCCCCGCACCCTAAAATCTCCGTTATGACGTTGGATTCTCTGCTTCTGAGTAAAGACCCGGACTTGGTGCGTGTCATCCGGCCCACGCTCGAAAAACTGTCGATTGACGTGGAAATCTGCCACGAGGTAAGGGCCGGCGTCGACATCCTGATTTCCGACAAGTTCGACGCCGTCATTGTCGATTGCGACGATCTGAACGGTGGCCTCGAAGTGCTGCAGGGCCTGCGAAATACTCCGAGCAACAAGAACTCCGTTGCCTTCGCGATTCTGAACGGCAAGAAAACGACCACGCAGGAAGCCTTCGGCATGGGCGCCAACTTCGTCCTGCAGAAACCGATTAGCGCGCTCAACGCGTCCCGCTGCTTTCATGCGGCCCTGAATTTCATGGTGAAGGAGCGCCGCCGCTACTTCCGCCAGCCGGTCAAGATGCAGGTCAAGGTCGTCTACGAAGGCAAGACTCTGACGGCGACCAGCACCAACGTCAGCGAGGGCGGCATCGCATTGATGTTGCGTGAGGCTCCGCCCAAGGGCGCCGCGCCTCATCTGAGATTCACTCTGCCCGAATCGAACATCAGTTTCGAGGTGGAAGCCGAAGTTGCCTGGGTTGACGTCAAAGGCCTGGCGGGGTTCCGCTTTCACAATGTTCCGAAGAGCAGTCAGGCCCAGCTCGAACAGTGGCTCAACGAGCAAATTGAACGGGAATTTCCCGGAGCCAAAGAGCGCCTGACGGCTGCGGAGTCTGAAACCCTGCACTAGATCGTTTCGCATATCGCGAACTCACGGCATCCGTTCAGAGTTTCCCCTTAGAGTTTCACCAGGGCTGAAGCCCGGGTCGATTGTCCTCGCTTTACGCGGCGCTGAGCGCCGCTCTTCCACCCCCAGCCAAACGCATGAATCGCTTCGCCCGTAGCGCTGTTGCGAAGGCATCTTGCCTTCGCACGCGCGGGCGAGACGCCCCCGCGACAGCCGCCGGGACGGCGGCGCCACGAGGATCGCGATGAGGGGTATCTCTCTTTAGACTTGCGCATCTCTACCGTCGTGGCACTCTGATAAATCGACTGGATCGCCGCTCGGAGATCCCACTTCTCGAAGACTACGGAGGGAGAGAAATGCTGACCAACGACTTCCGCATCGCCAAGGTGCAACGAACGTTGCGCTGGTTTGAAGAAGATATCCCGCTGCTCAATATGCGGGTGCGAGAGCTGTCGCAGGAGCGGCAGGAGTCGGCGCGCAAGTTTGCCGCGGCGGTCATTGATCAGACGCGCGCTGAGCTGGAAAGACTGCTGCGGGAGCAGCCGCGCGACGTTCACGATGCGGGCGACATGCCCTGCCAACCCGCGGATTGAGTGCCGAGTCCGGCTCGCAGAAGCAAAGAAACAGCAGGTCCCTCCACTGCGCCGTCGCTGGCGCTCCGGCTTCGGTCGGGATGACAAGCTGATTCTTGAATTGGGATCTACAGCGGATTTACGGCACATTTACTGCGGATTTACAGCGAAGATCCTGCGGCGGCTTCGGCGCTGGAGTGCAAGCTGGCGCGGTCTTCGTCGGGGAAAGTTACTTCTTCCCACAGAGTTTTGTCGCGCAGGATGCGCGAGACCAGTGCGGTGTGCATGGCGTGACCGGCGCGGTCGGCCACCACATTACCCAGAATCTGTTTTCCGAACAG
>JBEKWZ010000568.1:0-3655 GCA_049512555.1 Candidatus Sulfotelmatobacter sp.
CAACGCCGAAGACGCCATCAAGCTGCTCATGGTGGGCGCCAACGTCACCATGATGTGCTCATCGCTGATGCGGCATGGTGTGAATCACGTGCGCCACGTGGAGCGCGGATTGCGCGAGTGGATGGAAGAGCACGAATACGAATCGGTCAAGCAGATGCAGGGCAGCATGAGCCAGATCAAGTGCGCGGATCCGGCAGAGTTTGAGCGGGCGCAGTACACGCGCGCCGTGAAAGGCATGCAGCATATCCAGATGGCAGGACTGATGTGACAGTGCCCCGTTCTGAGTAATCCACGACGAGGACCGGCTTTATCTGCAATGTACGTACATTTATGTAAACGGTGTTCCTGCAGGAACATCGTGGAAATCCTTCGGCGATGCTCGTAACCCGCTCTCTTTGAATCACCTACGAGGCTGGAACCAGTTCCAGCGTCAGCACCTGGAATGGCTTCAGGTGAAACGTGTGCCGCTCTTTCGCAGTGATGGTAAGCGGGGGCGTGATGCTGTCAGATTTCCAGGGGCTGTGCGCGGCGTAAGCTATTGCGGAACCCGCGGGTAGTTCCAGCAATGTCGATAGGCTCGCCGTAAAATCCTGCGGCTGGTCGCTCGGATTGCGCAGAGTCACGATCGCTTTCTCGGGCGACCACGAGGCCCAGCCGTAGACTTCGAGGCGCGCAGGGTCGCCTCCAATCCAGTGGGAATCTTTAAGGGTCTGCGCGTTGTCGCGCGACCACCTCGCCGCCTCGGCCAGAACGTCCCAGTCGTCTGAAGAAAGCAGGGACGGAGTGATGTACATTTCCTGGAGCTGCGTGCCGGTGCCGAAGTAAGAGTGGACTTCGTCGGGAAAATCGTGGTGAGGATCGCTGCCCAGGCGCTCGGCGTAGCGCGCAAAAATGAGGCCGTGCAGCATGAGCGAATTCATCGGGAAGAGCGGGCCGTCCTCGACGACCCAGCGATAGATCTGCGAGTCACGGAAGGTGATCCAGCGCTGACGGTCGGTGCCGACTCCGGCGAAGCTGTGGTCGTCACCGCCGCGCCAGATGGAATCGGCGTAGAGCAGCCAGAACGGCGACGGATAAGTACCGGTGGTGAGGTTGACGTAGAGGTCGGGCTTTTTTGCGCGCAGTTCGCCGATCAGGTGAATGGCGGCGTCGAAGTCGCTGTCGAACGCGCTGCCCTTGATGACCTCGTTGGCGTTGCCGGTGCCGTCAAACTTAAATTGGTTGACGCCGTATTTTGAAATCATGTCGAGACAGGTGTCACGGAAGTAGCGATAGTAATTTGGCCCGGACAGCGCGAGGCCGCCTTCATTGGTTTCGAATCCCTGGGCGCTCGCGGAAGCGAGACGTTGTTCTTTCGGCTTGTCGTATCCTCCCCAGGGAGAAAGCCAGATGCCGGGCGCGGCGCCGTAACTGGCCGCGGTTTCGGCCACCTTGGTCATGCCGTTGGGAAAGCCGGGATTGAATTTCCAGAGGGTCGTGGGATCGTCCCAGCCATCGTCGTAGAGAAAACTGTCGAGCTTGACGCCGCGTTTTCTGGTCAGCTCCTCGCCGAAACTCTGAACTACGGCGACTGCGCTCTGCTCGTTGTAGCGGTCGAAATATCCCAGGTCGTACCAGGAGTTGTAATGCAGGAAGGTTCGATAGGGATGCGCGCGCTCGAGTTCAAGATAGTGCAGGAAGTCGCGACGCAACTGGCCGGCATGCGTGACGCCGATGACCGACGAGTAGGTTACGCTTTGTCCGACCTGCAGCGGGAGTTCGCGCGCCAGCCAGCAGGAAGCGCGATCAGCCCGGACGCGGCACTCGGAAAGCGGATGCTCGAAGCCGAGGAACCAGGTTTGGGCAGACAAGGTTCCCGCCACGACGGGGGAACCTTTGACTTGGCCAGAAACTGCGGCGCCGGGAACGAGTATATCGATGAGGCCGACTTGCGCGAGCGCCAGAGGTTGGTGCGCGGCCCGGATGGTCACTTCCTGGCGAACGTAGTTGGCGTCTTCGCGGAGGATTGCCTTCCAGGTAACTTGGATGTTGCCGACGGGATCCTCGAGTTCAGCGCGCAATTCGCGACCCGGCAATCGATCGGCGGCTCGGGAAGAGGAGGTGGCCCGAGAATCGGAGATCTCCCGCAAGACGGGCGCGCCCACCATCTTCAGATCGGAGGAGCGCAACACCGGGCCCTCCTTGGGCACCAACTCAAACACGCTTCCATCGAGCGCCAGAGTTGCTCCGGTGAAGTGGTTGGTCAGACTTTGCCAGCGCAGCGACCCTCCGCGGACCAACCATGTGGCTGAAATGGCATGGTTCGAGAGCGTGATGGTGCCGACGTCCTGGCGAGCCGAAGTCGAGGTCTGGCTTGACCCTAACGAGACAAGAACCAGCGGGAACAGCAGGCAATAAAGATTAGGGCGTGGCATTGCGCGATTTTCCTTGGATTGGATGAGCCGCCCAACAGACTACGGGACGCAAGAGCGTGAAACAAGAAGAAAGAAAACGCAATCGAGCGGCCTGGGGTTGCAATGCGGGACAGAAGGATGCGAAAAACCCGAGTCCCGCACTCCGTTAGCGACTGGGGCCGGGGCTGCGATTTGACTTGACTTTCACCCTAAACGAAAGTAATAGTTTTGACTCGTAATAAAGTGAAAGCCGTTTCACGGGGAGGCTGCCATGCGTGTCTGCCGTCACAATCGGAGTTCGGTCGCCGGTTTCATCTCCTTAGTGGGGATGGTCTTACTGTTCACGACCTTGGGGTTTGGACAAGCCAGTTACACGGCGCAGATACGCGGCGTGGTCACGGACCAGTCGGGCGCGCTGGTGTCGAATGCGACGGTCACGATCACAAACGACGGTACAAACATCGAGCAGACGGCGCGTAGCGACGAGCATGGCCAGTATTTTTTTTCTGGATTGCGGCCGTCGGTTTACACGATCAAGGCCCAAGCGACGGGCTTCCGGATTGTTGAGAAGAAGAATGTCGTCCTGGAAGTCGATCAGCAGACCAGCGTGGATTTTGTGCTTCATCCTTTGGGTGTGACCCAGACGATGGAAGTTACTACGGTTGCTCCCTTGCTCGATACCGAGAGCGCCACCCTGGGCTCGGAAATCACGGGGCAGTACCTGAAAGAAATTCCTCTGATGAACCGCAGTTTTTTCGGGCTGACGTTTCTGGCTGCCGGGGTCACGGAGGTGTCAGGGTCGGGCACGTCGGATAACTATCCGTCGGGAACAAACTTCACCTCGAACGGGCAACGCAATGCAACCGCGGAGATCCGGCTGGACGGTTCGCTGATCAGCGCGCCGGAGCAGGGCGAAGGCGGAAATTCCAACGTCTATTACGAACCCCTGGTCGAAGGCATGCAGGAAATGAAAGTGCAGAACAACAGCTTCTCGGCGGAATTCGGCAATAACGGCGGCACGGTCGTCAACATGGTGATGAAGAGCGGGACGAACGCCTTCCATGGCAGCGGCTGGTATTTCATGCAGCGCCCGGGGTGGGACGCTCGCGATTTCTTTAATCCCAAATACTTTCCAGGTAATCCCGTCCCCAACCCGAAACCGGACGGCCCCAAGCGCGACCAAGGCGGTTTTTCGCTCGGCGGCCCAATTAAGAAGGACCGCACGTTCTTTTTCGTTGATTTTGAGAAGGTAAGGAACATCG
>JBEKWZ010000569.1:0-3652 GCA_049512555.1 Candidatus Sulfotelmatobacter sp.
CCACCGCGAATCTCGCCCCGATCTTCGAGGCGCCGGAATCCCATCAGCAACTCGCGCCAGGGCGGCAGATTCGACTCCCGCGCCAATAAGTCGCGAATCACAATTCCATAACGCCGCAGCAGCATCCAGCACGCGGCCTCGACCGCCCGTGGGCGTTCCGCCGCCACATCCGCATGCAGCAGCGCCCAGCGCCCCGAACTGTGCCGCGGACGCGTGCTGCGCCCGCTGCCCTGCCCCGCCCGGCGCTTGGGATCGATGAGCGCCCGCAGATTGTCGAATCCATCGGCCGTCACCAGGCCGGCCGCAACCAACTCCCATAGTCCAGTTTCGATCTCGGCCTTAAGCTTGCCCGTCCCGCGAACGATATCCGCGAAGAAGGAAGCTCCACGCTGCCGCAGAAATTCCAGCACCAGTCGGGCCCCGTGGCTCAACCCGCGGCCCTCGTCTGACGCCGGGTGCCCCATTTCCGGGGTCCTTTGCCGGAAATGGGGATTTTGCGTTAACGCCATCCAGTCCGCTTCTTCGCGCACAAAAAGTGTGATGGGAGCCACGCTGGTCGGAATCACGCGCCTCTGCCGCGGCGCCGGGCCCACAGCGGAACCGTTCCCGTTCGCCGATCCTCCCGCATCCACGGTTGCCGGATGCGGCGACAACCGGCCCCACCCAACGGCCCCAGTCAAACAAAGCTGATCCAGCCACTGCGGATCGTAGTCGGCAATCCGTCGGGCTAGCACTTGCCGCTCCCACGCATTGGCAGGAATCTCAAATCCCTGCAACTGCTGCACGACCTCCAGCGTCCCGCGCTCACCCACAACCTGCGTTCCCGGAGCCACATGCTGCCAGCGCAGCAGCCAGCGCATAAAAGCCGCTGCCGTGACGGGCTCAATCTGCTTGCGTAACATCCCGACGGTCAGCCGATGAATCCGCGCCAGCAGCCGCCGCTCGCACCACTCCGTCTCGTGTGGCGCGGGCACTCCTGCCCGCGAGGCAGCGCCACTGAACTGTCCCCGCAGCACAGTCCCGCTAGCCTCCATCCGCAGCAGCGCCTTCTCGATGTCCGAAGCAGACAGTCCGATGATCTCCCCAAGCTGCGAAGCCGTAGCCGGCCCCAGATGCGACATCCATCCCGTGGCGAGCGTGAGCAGAGCATCATCGCGAGAACTCTGCGTGGTTTCAACGTCGGCCAAAGTCTGTTCAAACACCACTGCAGGAAACAGCGCAGCAAAACTCCGCGCCCGCTCCGCCGCAACCCAATACCGCCGTCCCTCATGCGAACCGATCCCCGCCCGGCCTTCATCAACCAGCCGCTGGAAGTATTCCGACCACTGGCCCTGAGTAAGGCCCATGTGGGGACGGACGCATTCGTCCGTCCCGTCGAGCGAAGCTCGATGTCCCTTCCCCAGCTCCTCTGGAAGCGCCACCAGAGTGTGCAGCACATCATGCAGTTCATCCGCATCGCGCACGTCGGGCCAAGCCTCTTCCCGCACCTGAGCAATCGCCCCTGCGTCCAGCCCGCCCACTTCCTCCAACACCGACTCGGGCAGCACGCGCCGCATGTTGACCGCGCGCGCCCGCCGCTCCTCCAGCGGCGCATCGTCCAGGTACGCATACGGATTCGCATTCAGAATCTCGTGCGAAAATTGTGACGGCACCGGCGTATCCACCGCAATCACGCGAATCTCGCCCGACGCCATGCCGCGCAGAAGTGCTTTCAATCCCTCCACGTCCATGGCCTCGGTGAGCACGTCTTTCATCACTTCGCCCACCAGTGGATGATCGGGAATCTGCCGTTCCCCCTCAATGTTTTCAAAGCACGCCGCCGCGTCCGGAAACACCGACGCGAGCAGATCGTCCGACCGCATACGTTGGATCTGCGGCGGAACTTTCTTGCCATTCTGAAATCGGAGCAGGGCCAGCGCACGGTTCGCATCCCACCGCCAGCGCGTTGCGAAAATCGGAGAATCCAGCGCCGCCTGCTCCAAAATCGGCTGCACCGTATCGGCCTGCAGAAAATGAAACACATCACCCAGCGGAAAACTGTGCTGCTCGGCCAAGGCGATGTTCAAGCCGTTATCGGTAGCTGCGGCCTGCAACTCAAAATTGAACCCGCGACAGAACCGCTTGCGCAGCGAGAGTCCCCAGGCCTTGTTGATCCGTCCGCCGAACGGCGCGTGGATCACCAACTGCATCCCGCCGCCTTCATCAAAGAACCGCTCCGCAATCACCGTGGTCTGCGTCGGGACCGCGCCCAGAACCGCGCGCCCCTGCAGCACATACTCAATCATCTGCTCGGCGCCGGAATCATCCACGCCACATTCTTCTTTGAGCCACGAAGCCGTCGCCGCCACTTCGGGTTGCGTCGCCGAGAATCCCACTGGTGAAGTTCTCGGCAGGCTCTGGCTGATTTTTTCCCGCAGCTCGCCCACATGCGCCGACAACTCCTGAGTCCGCGCCGGAGCCTCTCCGCGCCAGAAGGGCACGCTCGGTGGCGCCCCGTGCGCATCCTGCACCAGCATCCGCCCGGCGTTGGTCTCAATGCGGCGAATCATCCACGATGTGTTCCCCAGCAGCATGATGTCGCCGCGATTGCTCTCCACGGCAAAATCTTCGTCCACTGTGCCCACCACCACGCCATCCGGCTCGGCAACCACGGTATACAAAGAATTGTCTGGAATCGCGCCCCCACTGGTAATGGCCGCCAACCGCGCTCCCCGCCGCGCCCGCAACTTCCCGTTCACGCGATCGCGATGTACATATGCGCCGTAGCGTCCGCGCTTCGCCGCAATCCCTTCCGACAACATTTCGAGAATCGAATCGAACGTCTCCCGCTTCAGCCCTCGATACGGATAGGCCCGCCGCGCCAGCGCAAACATTGCATCTTCATCCCACTCTTCCGCCGCGCAGGCTGCCACAATCTGCTGCGCCAGCACATCCAGCGGCGACTCCGGAATCATCAGCCGATCCAGATCTCCCTGCTTGATCGCCCGCACCAGAGCCGCGCACTCCACCAGATCGTCGCGCGTAGTCACGAAGAACCGTCCCTTTGGAACCGCGCCCCGCCAGTGACCGGAACGGCCTACGCGTTGCAGCGCGACCGCAATCGCACGACAGGAATTGATCTGCACCACCAGGTCGACCGTGCCGATATCAATTCCCAGTTCGAGCGAAGCCGTGGCAACCAGCACCCGCACCTGTCCTTCTTTCAATTTCTTCTCTGCGGCCAAGCGCAGCTTGCGGGACAGCGAGCCATGATGCGCCGCCACATTTTCCTCGCCCATGCGCTCGCCCAGTTCGTGACACAAGCGCTCGGCCATCCGTCGCGTATTCACAAACACCAGCGTCGATCGATGCTCAGCTACCAGCGCCACCAGTCGGTCGTAAATCGAGTCCCACAATTCATTCGACGCCACCGGCCCTAGCGGCATGGGCGGAACTTCAATTCCGAGATCGAGCTTCCGCTTGTGTCCAATGTCGACGATGACCGGATCTTTTCTCCCGCTACCGGTCAGGAAATGCGCCACCTCCTCAATCGGCTTCTGTGTCGCCGACAGCCCGATGCGGACCGGCGGCTTGTGACACAGCGCCTCCAGCCGCTCCAGCGACAGCGCCAGATGCGCCCCCCGCTTGTCGTCGGCAACCGCATGAATCTCGT
>JBEKWZ010000570.1:0-3645 GCA_049512555.1 Candidatus Sulfotelmatobacter sp.
AAGGTGCAACCCGAGATCGCGAAGTCTTGTGCGACGTTCTCCTACGACCGCGCCGGGATCGGGCAATCGCAAGAAACTTCCCTGCCGCGCACGGGTGAGCAGATCGCGAAAGACTTGCATGCCCTGTTGCGTCAGCTGGGGGTGATGCCTCCCTACGTGCTGGTCGGGCACTCCGCAGGTGGGCTCTACATCCGATCCTTCGCCCGCCAATATCCCGACGAAGTTAGCGGTGTGGTTTTCGTTGACGCGGTGTTACCAGAATATTTGAGATGGTTGCGAGCCCACGACGTCGAACATTGGCAAGAATTAGTGAGGATCGGAACTGAATCCGGCGATGTCGTGCGCGCACAGTGGCTCGGATTGGAACCCACGTTGAAAGAGGTCGAGGAAAGCGGTCCGCTGCCGCGAGTGCCAGTTGAAATATTAGTCAGTAATCAACCCGATCTTCCATTTAAGCCACCCTCCGCCATGGGGGTGTTTCTACGGACGCAGCAGGAATTTGCCGCGAGGCTGCCTGGTGCGAAGATTGAGGTCATTGCAGCAGGACATGAGCTCCCAACGCTCACTCCTGAAAAAGTGAGTGCCGCCATTTTCGAAGTAGTGAAAAAAACCAAACACGCCTCTCAATAATCGCCATCTCGCAATCCTCCCGCTAGAATGAACTGGTGTCTGAAAAGAAACCATTTCGGCTGACGGAGTCGGTGAAAGCTGCGGGTTGAGCTTCTAAGCTGAGTCCGGCGGCGCTGGACACGGTGCTTGGGAAATTAGCCCGGCAACACGACCCGAATGTTCTGGTCGGCTTCGATCATGCCGACGACGCGGGAGTGTATCTGATTGCGCCCGACCAGGCGCTGGTGCAGACGGTGGATTTCTTCACGCCGGTTGTCGACGATCCTTATACGTTTGGGCAGATCGCCGCGACCAACGCGTTGAGCGACGTATATGCGATGGGCGGCAAGCCGCTGACCTCGCTCGCGTTGGTGTGCTTTCCAGAGAAGGCAGAGCTGGAAATTCTGGAGCGCATTCTCGCCGGCGGATTGTCGAAGATGATCGACGCGGGCTGCACGGTGATTGGCGGGCACAGCATTCGCGATGAGGAAACGAAGTTCGGATATTCCGTGACGGGAGTTGTGCATCCCAAGAAGATTCTGGCGAATTCCGGCGCCAAGCCCGGCGACGCTCTCATCTTCACCAAAGCGCTGGGGACGGGCGTGATCTCGACTGCGATCAAGAAAGGCAAGGCCGAGGCCGCGTGGATCGACGCGGCGGTGCGGTCAATGACGACGCTGAACAAGCGCGCGGCGGAGGTGATTACGGGCGGCGATTTTCGCGTGAGCGCGATGACCGATGTCACAGGATTCGGTCTGATCGGGCACGCACGCGAGATGGCGCTGGCATCGGAAGTTTCAATCAGCATTTCTGCGAGCGCGGTTCCGTTCCTGGAGGGAGCGCTGGAATGCGTGCGCGCGGGGTATGTTCCGGGTGGGCTGAAGAACAATCGCGATTTCGCGGAGTGCCTGGTTGAATATGACGAAAGCGTTCCGCAGGACGTGCGAGCGCTGCTGTTCGATCCCCAGACTGCGGGGGGATTGCTGATCGCGACAGCGGCCGGGCAGCGTCTGGCTGCGGCGCTCAACGATGCGGGAGTGAACGCAGTCGAGATCGGGCAAGTGTTGCCAAATGCCAAGCCGCGGATTCGGATCACAAGCTGATCCGCCTGGAGATCGGCGCATCCTCTAGACGATTCCTAACATCTTTAAGTGGAGATAATTTGGCTTCGCGGGCGAGACGCCCGCGGGACAGCCGGCAGGATGCCGGCGCTACCAGATCGGCGCTAGTTCAGGAGCAAGCATGCAAATTCGAGAGCTTGGACGCGGTGGTCTGAAAGTTTCGGCACAGGGGTTGGGGTGCATGGGCATGTCGGAGTTTTATGGGCCGCGGGATGACGAGGAATCGATTGCGACGATTCATCGAGCGCTCGAACTCGGGATCAACTTTCTTGACACGGCGGATGTTTATGGGCCGTACAAAAATGAAGAGCTGGTCGGACGGGCCATCAAGGGCAAGCGCGAAGGGATCGTGCTGGCCACCAAGTTTGGAATCGTCCGCGATCCGGCGAATCCTAATGTGCGTGGCGTGAACGGCAAGGCGGATTATGTTCACAAGTCGTGCGAGGCCAGTTTGCGGCGGCTCGGCGTGGAGACGATCGATTTGTATTATCAGCATCGCGTCGATCCGGCGACGCCGATTGAAGAGACGGTGGGGGCGATGGCTGAGTTGGTGAAGGCCGGGAAGGTGCGGTATCTGGGGCTATCGGAGGCTTCGGTGCCGACGTTGCGGCGCGCGGTGAAGGTGCATCCGATTGCCGCGCTGCAGACGGAATATTCTTTGTGGACGCGCGATCCGGAGGGCGGGATTCTCGCAGCGTGTCGCGAGTTGGGGATTGGGTTTGTCGCGTACAGTCCGCTGGGGCGAGGGTTTCTGACGGGGCAGTTCAAGAAGTTTGAAGATTTGCCGGAGGACGATTACCGGCGGCACTCGCCGCGGTTTCAAGGCGAAAATTTTCAGAAGAATCTGGATCTGGTGCGTCGGGTGGAGGAGATCGCCCGAGAAAAAGGATGCACGGCTTCGCAGCTGGCTCTGGCGTGGGTGCTAGCGCAGGGTTCGGATGTGGTTCCGATTCCGGGGACGAAGCGACGGAAGTATTTAGAAGAAAATGTCGGTGCGAATGCAGTCGGGTTAACCAAGGAAGAGTTGCGGCGGATTGATGAAGTGTTTCCCGAGAATGCGGCGGCGGGGGGTAGGTATCCAGAGTACATGATGGCGCTGGTGAACGGGTAGGAGAGCGAGCCACCGGGCTAAAGCCCCGACGAATCCTGAACGTCTTCACGCGGCCCTGAAGGGCCGCTCTTCCACGATCGCGCCGATGGCCCCATCGCGGCGGGAAGCGAAGCCTCAGCAGCTAAAGCCTGACATCTACCAAGCCGAAGTATGGCACGGCTAGGAGCCGCGCCCTTCCCGACCAGCAGCAAAGAAATCAGACTACTGAATCAGCGTGCCTCCATTGCCGTTCGCTGGTTCGGCGTCGGGTGCGATGACTACGGCGGCGGCTACGCGGTCGCCGGGTTCCATATTCAGGAGCCTCACGCCCTGGGCGTTGCGGCCGGATTCGCGGATCGTGGTTGAGTCCATGCGGATGATTTTGCCGTAGTGGCTGATCAGCATGACTTCGCTGGTTTCGTCGACCTGGGCGATGGCGACGACTTTGCCGACGCGCTCGGTGGTCTTCACGTTGATCACGCCTTTGCCGCCGCGGTTGGTGAGGCGGTATTCGTCGGCGGGAGTGCGCTTGCCGTAGCCGTTTTCGGTGACGGAAAGAATCAGCTTGCCTTTGACGGCCACGTCGATGGCTTCGGGTTCGCCTTCGACTTTTTCCTTGGCAGGGGCCGGAGCGTCCGGCTTGGTGGTTGTGGCCATGCCTACTACGTAGTCTTTTTCTTCCAGGTCGATGCCCCAGACGCCGTAGGCGGCGCGGCCCATGGGGCGGACGTGGCTTTCGTCGAAGCGCACGGCCATGCCTTCGTGGCTGGCGAGGAAGACGATCTGATTGCCGTCGGTGATGCGAACGGCAACCAGTTCGTCGCC
>JBEKWZ010000571.1:0-3637 GCA_049512555.1 Candidatus Sulfotelmatobacter sp.
GTGGCCTTGATGCTGAGCCAGTGCTGCTTAAGTTCGGGGTGCAGCTTGTGCATGGTGGCCAGCGGAAGAATGACTTTGTTGTCATCCGGATTCTTGCCGCCCCCGAACACCGACTTGATGCGCTGGGCGGTGCCGATCACGGTGAACAACTGGCCTTCGATGGTGATTTCCTTGCCGATGGGGTCTTCGCTGCCGAACAGCTCTTCGGTCACGTCGGCGCAGGTGACGGCAACGTTGGAGCGATGCTCGTCGTCGATTTCTGTGAACCAGCGGCCCGTGGCGATTTGCAGATCGAACACTTCTTTGGCCGACGATTGATCGCCCTCAAGAATCGTATTCTTCACTTTCTTGTCGCGATACTTCACGGCAAAACTGCCGACGCCGATCTCCGGCCGGAAATAGCGGAGTCCGGCGTTCACGGCCTTGACGTGGGGCAGACCGGCGATGGCGAGCGAATCGTCGTAGGTAAGTTCCTTGCGAGTCCGCATTTCCTCGGTCATCTGGCCGAAAGTGAAGGGCTCGAGGTGAAAGGCGAAAATCACGTCGGAGCCGATGCTGCTGACGATGGCGCGAACGTTGTCGTCAAGCCCGCGCCCGATCGATGACACGCCAATCACCACTGCCACGCCAATCACGATGCCCAGCACCGTCAACGCCGAGCGCAGCTTGTTGCCGCGGATCGTGTCCACTGCCATCTGAACGATTTCACCGAATTCGTCTTTGCGTATCATAGAATCGGCTTCACATCTCAAATCTTAACGCCACAATCGGGTCCAGTCGCGCAGCTTTGCGCGCCGGATACACTCCGAAGAAAACCCCCACACTGGCGGAGACCAGCAAACCCGCCAGCACGGCCCACAGTTTGATCGACGAAGGCATTCCAATCAAGGCGGTCACAGCTTCGGCAACACCAATTCCCGAGAGCACACCCAGCACGCCGCCGAGCAGAGCCAGCATCACGGCCTCAATCAGAAATTGCAGCAGCACGTCTTCGCGGCGTGCTCCCAGCGCCTTGCGAATGCCAATTTCGCGGGTTCGCTCCGTCACCGAAACCAGCATGATGTTCATGATGACGATGCCGCCCACTACCAGCGACACGCCGGCGATCCCGATGGTCGCCATGAAGAATGTATTGCTGATGTCTCCCCAGATGCTGAGCAGGCTGGCGTTGGTCTCGACCTGAAAGCTGTCGTCCTTGTCGGGCGGGTCGTGGCGACGGGCGCGCAGCACCACCCGCGCCTCGTCAATCGCCTGGTTCAAAGGCGCGCCGGTCGACGAAGCCTTGCCCCAGATTTCGATGCTGTTGGTGTGCGCCCCATATTTCTTGATGTACACCGTGATGGGAATCATCACGTAGTTGTCGGCACTCTGGCCCAGCGTCTTGCCTTTCTTCTTGCCCACTCCGACCACCTGATACGTCCAGCCGTCGACGCGGATTTCCTGCCCCAGGGGATCGGCGCCGGGGATTAGTTGCTCCACAATATCGGTGCCCACGACCGCGACCGGCAGGTGGTTATCGAGGTCGGTCTCGTTCAGCATGCGTCCGGCGGTCAGGTCGGTATCGTGCACAATCGCCATAGACGGCGTGATGCCCTGGATTTCTGTATTCTCAATCGACTGCTCGTTGCGCTTCACTTTACCGCTGGTGTCCTCCTCAGCGCCCACGGCGGCGCACTGGTTGCAGGCGTCGCGTACAGCCATGTAGTCTTCCAGTTCGAGATTTTTGCGTTTCTCCTGTTCCAGAAATTTCTCGGGATTAGTTTCGATGACAGATGTTTTCTGGACGATGAACACGTCGGCGCCAAGGTTGAAAATCTTCTTGGCCACGTAATCGTTGATGCCGGAGACAAAGGTCACCACGGCAATCACGGAGGAGATGCCGATCACTACGCCCAGCAGCGTGAGCACCGAGCGTAACTTGTTCGCCCACAGCGAGCGCAGCGCGATCCTGATGGCTTCGGCAATGTTCATGGGGTTGGCTTCCGGCTCTCGGCGTCCGGATTCCGGAGGAACCGAGCGCTTTTTGTCAAGGGTCAGTCTACCAGCCTAACCCGCGAGATATGCTACAAAACGATACGCCGTCCAAGGCGCAAAGGTTCCGGAAGCCGAGAGCCGGGATAAGGTTCCGAAGGCCGGGATATAATCATTCCGTAGGCAGCCGGACCGGACGGTCGCTCTCTGCGTCTTCGGACGCGGAGGGAGGAAAGTCCGAACTCCGCAGAGCAGTGTGCCGGATAACGTCCGGGAGGGCGGATTCAAGTCCGCTCGACGGAAAGTGCCACAGAAAATATACCGCCTCGGCGGCAACGCCGGGGTAAGGGTGAAAAGGTGCGGTAAGAGCGCACCGCCGCGGCAGTAATGTCGCGGGCAGGGCAAACCCCACACGGAGCAAGACCAAATAGGGAGGAAGTTCGCGTCCTGATTCTTTTGAATCAGCCGCGGACACGTGCCGGCTCGGTGCGTCAAACCTTCGGGTAGGTCGCTAGAGCCCCGCAGCGATGCGCGGCCCAGAGGAATGGCCGTCCCACGGGAGCAATCCCGCGGACAGAATTCGGCTTACAGGTCCGGCTGCTACAAACTTCATGGTCTTCCGCCCGTTGTCCTGGGGAACTGGCGCGAGCCTTAATTCATGCGGTCCCGTTTCGCCGATTTCGGGAAGTCAAGTGCGGTGGCGGACAAATGGGGGTTGATCTTGATATCCGAGTACGTCGCGAGCCGGTAATCGCCGCTTGGCATATAGAATTTCTGTTGGATTGGGCAGTTGGTCTTCAAGGAAATCCATAAATCAACTCGGCTCAGCTGTTTGAGTACATCCGATACTTTTGGCGTCAGTTGCAAATGCACTGAATCCTGCGACTGAACGCGCTCTCCACCGAGATTTATGACGTCGTAGTTTTCGGCGAGTTCGTGTCCTGGCATTCCAAACCCAAGAAGAATCAACTTTTGGGCGAGGTCTCTGTATTTGCCGACTGCGTACTCTCGCACGAGATTCGCCTTGGGGTAATAGATCTGAAAGGTTTGCCCACGCAGTGCGAGTCCCTGGGCATCCCGTCCGGTAAAGTTGATCAGGAACTCGATCTCGTCCGGGGAATAACGTTTTACGGTAACGGTGCCGACCTGAACTTCATCTTCATCGATGATCTTGGTGTGCGTAGTAACTTGGATGGCCGCCGTTGCCCCTTGAAACGATTGCGCCGCTCGGTCCAGGCGCGAAAGGATTTCTGCTGTCGATTGTGCCCGGCAGGTTGCCGCCGCAAAACTGCAGATCGCGAGTGCGCAAATCGCCAGACTGCGCGGGCTGAAACGCGTGTTCTTCGCCACGTCTGCTCCTTTTGAGCACGGGCTGTCATTCATACGCGAGTGCCTGGATGACATCCTGCTTTACCGCCTTCCATCCCGGGAAGATCGCTCCGAGCAGGGCGCCGGACACTGAAATTGCTCCCGCAATCGGCCACCATTCGTAAACCGTTTCTTGGGTCAAGGTTGCAGGGACTGCGTGCATCATCAGCCATTGCGTTCCATAGGTCATGAGGATTCCCGCGAAGGTACCAATCATCGCAATCAGCAGCGTCTCTCGAAACAGCAGGTTGAGGATGTAGCCCGAGGACGCACCGAGCGCCTTGAGAATTCCGATCTC
>JBEKWZ010000572.1:0-3637 GCA_049512555.1 Candidatus Sulfotelmatobacter sp.
CGGCCTGCGGCGGAATCGACGCTGATGCCGTGCTTGATGGCATTCTCAACCAGTGGCTGAAGCGCCAGGCTCGGTACATAGACTCCGAGAAGGTCAGGTGGCACGTCCATGTGAACTTTCAAGCGATCATGAAAGCGTGTCTGTTCGATCTCCAGATACTTGCCGACAAACTCGAGTTCGCTCTGCAAGGTGATCTCGTTCTCCCGCCGTTCGAGGGCCATGCGCAGCAAGTCGCCGAGGCAGACCAGCAGATGGCTCGCAGCACTGACATCTTCCTGCATCAGGATTCCAATGGTGTGAAGACTGTTGAACAAAAAGTGCGGATGTAACTGGCTCTTAAGGTTCTCAAGTTCGGCATGGGAGAGCTGCGTCTCCAGTTGCGCGGCTCTAGTCTGGCGCTCCATAGCGGCCTGGTAAAAGTGGATCGACTGATACAGTCCCACAACTAACCAGTACGTAAGCACGCCAGTAAAGCTCATCGATAGAACACTGACTGCGAACGTCGGGACGAGGTGCAGCGCACCAGGATCAGCTATGCGAAAAACTGACCGCAGAAGTCCACGGCTCAGAAAGTATTCAGTGGAAGCTCCCAGGGGAGCCATTATGAACGACGTGATTGTGTGGATCGCTATATGAGGTGCAAACCTCGGCCCCGTCAACGGGAACCGTTTGGCCAGAGCAATCACAAGCGGGGTGAACGCCGCCCATACGTACCAGTAGACAAGTTCGAGCGCACTCACCATCACCCAGCTGACCTGCATACCCTGTACCTTCACCACCACGATCCTGCGCACGGCAAACAACAGTCCTACAATCGTCCACGCACACAGGATCAAAATCCATCTCGTCCGTCCCCTATCTGGTGTGGCCTGCAGCAATGGGTGTGTCGACCTCTCTGGCGCGGATTATACGGAAAGTACAAAGTCTTTGGCCGCCAACCGCCCGGACGTTTGCGCTGGATACCGCTGCCACACTTTGAATTCCGGTTTTGCCCTGTGAACGGATTCCGTGGCAACAGTATTTGACGGCCAACTCTGACCGCTTGTCTCACTTCGGACACCGCATGTCACTTTTCCTGCAAACCCTGGTTTTTCGCGGCATATGTTCCGTGAGAAGGAGTATCGCCAAAAAAGTATTGGCGTTGGGATGACGCTGTGGCCGACAGGCTGTCGCACTTCCAGTTTCACGTTATGGTTCATCGCCATGGATTGTGTCCCTCTCCTGAGCGGCCCGGTACTGGTATGAACATAGCTCATCCATCGGATGAAAACAAACAATAATCCTCATGCAACGAGGAACGTCCAATGTTGCAGACCGGTAAGTGAAATTGATCGCAAGAAGCGGATAGCGTTGCCAAAAAGCTTTGCGGCACACTCGCGTTTCACGTGACGCAGAGCTGCAGCGCCTTCACGACAACTAGCGAGGACAACTTAGGAGGATGTATGAAGAACCTGACTGCTCGGATATTGACAATACTCTTGCCCGGTGTCTTGTTGCTCGCGGGAACAGCTCACAGCCAATATAAACCGCAAACTCTAATCGTGACGGTTCCGTTCGAATTCACCGCAGGGGATAAGATTCTTCCTGCCGGAGATTATTCGATTGTGACCACCGCACCCGACCGGCTCAGCGTGCGCGACTCCCGGGGCCAGGTTTTGGCTTCGCTAGTCGCGCATTCCGCGGGATCGCCAGACGATAACAGCAGGCCGCCCCGGCTTAGGTTCTACTCCGTGGGCGGTGCGCACGCGCTCACCCAGGTATGGATGGACAGCAGCATCGGCTACGAACTGGGGTCGGAGGAGACACTCCCGGCGGTGGCGAAACGGCGTTCGTCTGCCCACCCCGCCCAGTCCACCGGGTCCGGGAACAAATAATTTTCAACCAGATGCACTCACCGGAAAGGGATCCGATGAACACGACCGAAGAGCCGGCCACGACAGTGGCGACAGCCCCGGCACCGCATGTACTGGAGGTGATCCAGTCGATGCAACAAGAACTGGCTGGACTCCTCCAACAGCGGGCCGAGATCATGAGACGTGTCGGCACGATTCGGCAGACGTTGGCGGGCCTGGCCAAGCTTTTCGGCGATTCGAATCTCGATGACGATCTGTCGGCTGGGCGGCGCGGAAGAGGCAACCGCCCGGCGGGCGTCACACGGGCTTGTCGTCTCATATTGATGGAGTCCCGAACGCCGTTAGGCGTTCGGCAAGGTTGCGATGAACTGCGGCGGAGGTTTCCGGAGCTGGCTCAACGCCACAAGGACCTGTCCGCGTCCGTCTCCACCATCTTCCACCGTCTGGAGGGCTACGCCGAAGCCCGTTGCTTCCCTGATGGCCAGGGTACACGAGTCTGGGAATGGATCACCGAGCGGGAACCAGTGAGCCAGTCCATTGAGATTGACCGAGAAGGCAAGTCGGAGCAGGTTGGTCGGTGATGCTGCTCCCGCGAACTCTGTCTCTGCCAAACGACTACTTCTATTCTCTACCCACCCCCAGCGCGTCGGCCACGCGATTGATGTAGTTGAACCACGACGCGATCAGCGTAATCTGCAGAATTCCGCGATCGTCGAATCCCGCGACCCGTAGCCCCTCGATGTCATCCTTCCAGACTTTCGTCGCGTCCTTGGTCAGCTTGACCACGTAGTCGAGCATAACGCGCTCCTGGGCCGAGATCGGCGCCGCGGTGTAATCCCTGGCCAGTGCCTCGACCAACTCTTTATCCAATGTCACCCTACGCAGAAACTCTGCGTGTGACTCGATTCAATATACGCACCGGTTGGTTACCGAGACCATGGTGGCGATCATCTCGTGCTGCCGCCGCTGCAGTGGCAACTCCGGGGACATCAGCGCCCCAAACGTGCTGAAGGCGTGAAACAGCGCGTCGGGAATGAGGGTATGCGACCCCACAATCGACGACGCTCCCGAAGGATCGGGATGCACCGGCTCGGCATACTCCTTCGGATAAAACTGCTGCTCGCCCTCAATCGCGCGGCGCAGTTTTTCATCGGCCTCAGTCAGTGGAACAGTTCGAATCCAAGTCATAGTTGGTCAGTCCCCATTTCCAAGGGCTCCCACAGCTTCGGGACAAGATACACATTGTTCCGCCGGCACCCCAATAACCCGTTCATACTAGAGTGAGTTGAAGTACGATACTCCTTATGATCCACACGCTGGTTGTTCTTTGCCTGTGGTCGATACTGCTCCAGACGCCAGACGCGAAGCAACCACCCCATCCTTCGGTCGACTACGATGTAGCCCAGAAGCATGAGATCAAGCCTCATCGTCGAACGATTCCGCTCCAAGGAGTACATGCCGGTTTCAATCAGCTTCACCTCACACTGACTGTGTCCCCCACGGGCGACGTTCTAGATGCCGAGGCCACCGGCGAAAGCGAAACGCTGAACTTCTGGCCACAACTACAGGACGAGGTCCGTCGGTGGAAGTTCATACCGTTTGAAGAGAGTGGGAAGGCGATAACGGCAGAGGTTGAGGAGTACATCGACCTCGTTCCGCCAGAGCGACTGCCGACGGTTCATGTAGCTCCGCCCATTATTCGCCAAGACTCCAAGGTTGCAATTACGTTGTCAAGGTCGGGGTGTTTCGGCAGTTGTCCGTCTTACACGGTTACAGTCAGCACC
>JBEKWZ010000573.1:0-3630 GCA_049512555.1 Candidatus Sulfotelmatobacter sp.
TATCCGCATCTTTATCGCCGCTCATGGGCATGTCTTTGGTCTGCATCTGCATCTTCGACATGTCGTGACCCGGCCCACCCGACATATCCATGCCGGGCATCGATTGCTGGGCGGCGGGTTGCGCGCCGGTCGCGGGAGTGCTCGAAGCTTGCCCCCAGGCCATGCTGCAGATCATGCTGCCGATCAGGATGGAATTGAAGATCATGATTCGATTACGCATTGGAAGTCCCCTTAACATCTTGTGATATTAACCCTGCCGCATAGCGAATGTTTCTGCAAGACTCTCGCCGGTTACCTGCGATTACAGAGGTAACGGACTTGCAGGAGATCCGGAGTGCGATTGCCGCCGCGCGACGGTTTCTGGTACACCTAACTGCTTGACCATTGCATCCATCCTTTTTCTTTTTTTTGCGGGAGCGCTCGGCGGGGCGTTGAATTCCGTGGCCGGAGGAGGCAGTTTCATCGCCTTTCCGGCGCTGCTGTTCACCGGCGTTCCACCCATTCCGGCCAATGCCACGAACACGATCGCACTGTGGACCGCGGCGGCGGCGAGCGGCGGCGCGTATCGCAGGCGCCTCGATGTTCCGCGGCGCGTGATGATTCCTCTGCTGGCGGCGAGTTTAGTGGGAGGGTTACTCGGAGCCCTGCTGTTATTGAAGACGCCGGCACAGACTTTCATGCGAGTGTTGCCGTGGCTGACGCTGGGCGCGACACTGCTTTTTGCGTTCGGCAGGAAGCTGGCCGTCAGTCGTGAGTCGTTAATTGAGCACGAGGCTTCGACCGCGGCGCTCGCCGGTACAAGTTTGTTTCAGTTCGGCGTTGCAATCTATGGAGGCTACTTTGGTGGCGGCATGGGCATTGTTATGCTCGCCATGCTGGCTGTCCTGGGCATGACCGATATTCACGCCATGAATGCGCTGAAGAGCGTGCTGGGATTTGTCATCAACGGCGTCGCGGTGATTACCTTCATTGTGGCGGGTGCGGTCTATTGGAAGCACGGCATTGTGATGATTGCCGGCGGAATTGTCGGCGGATACGTGGGCGCGCACTACGCGCTGAAAATGCCGCAGTCGTGGATCCGGATGTTCGTCGTGCTGGTGGGCGCAGGCATGACGGTGTACTTTTTCTGGAAGTCGTATTGAAAAGAAAAGCGCAACGGATTCCGCGGATCTTCACAGACTATGCCAAGTCTTTAAGGTTTCATCCGTGAAAATCCGTGAAATCCGTGGCGAAGTTTTTTACTGAACTGGCTCAGAGACGTGTTCATGCACTACGAGCCACTTGCCATCTACGTTCTCCCAGATCGCTGTCCAACGAAAGTTACCCATCTCAACCTTGCCCGCCTTGGTGGTCATCTGTTCGGCGATCGTGGCCGTGGCCCAAACCAGGTCTCCGTGGGGATGCACCACGAGGTCGTCGTTGACCGTGAACTTCGCGCTCTTGTAGCCGGCGAGCACGCCCTTCACGCCGTTTTGATATTCGTCAAAGCTGCCGTATTTCAAGGGTGCAATATCGAAATAAATGTGCGGGCCGGAGGCGTAATACTGCGCGACATTGGCGGGATCGAGCGTCGACCAGCCGTCCCAGATTTTCTGGACGAAGGCTTTGTCCGGAGCGGGCCCGGCGGCTTTCTGCATGGGAGACTTCTTCACTTGCGAGAAACTGGGCAGGGTGAGGACGAGCAGGCAGAACGAAACGGTAAAAAAGCGCTTCAGCATTGGGGCCTCCAAGGATTCGGCGAGATTCTCGCACAGAAGGGGCGTAGACCACAAAGGACACTTAAGGTTGACCAAGGGCAACGTTTAGTCAGAGCGATTCGGTTTGACCGATTTCCACAGCACACGTTAGAATAGTTGAGTTTGCCTGTACTGGCCGACCCGTTCTGGGGACGCCTGTCTCGGCTGGAGAAACGCCGAGGCGGAAAACACAGCAAGCACAGGAAAATCAGCAAGCCCCGTGGTTGCGCCCGTGTGCGCTCTGGGTTTCGTTTGACGCTGAATTTCAACGACATTTGACGGAGGCAGACGTATGTACGCGGTCATCCGCGCCGGTGGCAAGCAGTACCGGGTGGCGCCCGGAGACGTAATTCGAGTAGAAAAGGTGGGCACCGGCACTGACGGTGACGGACAGATTGAGTTCCCTGTGCTGGCGGTTTCCGGCGAAGAAGGCCAAGTCGGCCAGCAGTCCGACGCGCGCGTAGTCGGCCAGGTGGTTGAACAAGGCCGCGGCGCGAAGATCCTGGTGTTCCACTTCAAGCGCAAGAAGCAGTACAAGAAACTGCGCGGGCACCGGCAGGCCTACACCGCCGTGCGGATTTCTGAAATCGCCTTTGGCGGCCAGAGCTTCAAAGCTCCAGAATTGCCCAAGAAGGAAGCCAAGCCGAAGAAGGTGAAGCCGGCCGAGACAGAAGCAGACGCACCGGCGGCTGAAGCAGCAGCGCCGAAGGCTTCGGCCAAAAAGAAAGCCGCCCCGAAAAAAGCCGCCAAGAAGTCGCCGGCGAAGAAGAAATAAGACTGTGTGGGAGCTTGTGTGGGGACGGGCGACTCGCCCGTCCAGGTTTATAACCGAGAACTGACAACCGAGAACCGAGAACTGTCATATGGCACATAAAAAAGGGCAAGGCACTTCACGAAACGGCCGCGACTCAAACGCGCAGCGGCTCGGATTCAAAGCATTCGGCGGGCAGATCGTGCCCGGCGGCACCATCATTGTGCGGCAGCGCGGCACCCGCGTGAAGCCGGGGCTAAACGTCGGGCGCGGCAAAGACGACACGCTCTTCGCCAAGATCACGGGCCGCATCAAGTTCCTGAACAAGGGACAGATGGGCAAGTTCGTGATGGTCGAGCCCGTGGAAGTGAACTAGAGTCTTCGTGGTCAGGGCCGCGCGGGCAAGAGTGCCCGCGCCACACAGCCTCGCCTTCGGGACGAGGCTTTTTTGCTCGTCGTGTATACAGCGTATTTTCGGGAATCGTTTTTGGGAAGGGCGCGGCTTCCAGCCGTGCCGCTAGAGACCAGGAAACACGCGGGCTTTAGCCCCTGAGGGATACGACCCAGACCTGAAAGGATTCTTGAACCACGTTCTAACCGTATGTTCATCGATGAGGCAAAAATTCGGGTCAAAGCCGGCGACGGCGGGAATGGCTGCATGGCCTTCCGGCGGGAGAAGTTTGTCCCCCGCGGTGGACCCTCCGGCGGCGACGGCGGCAAGGGCGGCGACATCGTCATGGAGTCCAGCGAGCGCCACAACACGCTGGTGCATTTCCGTTTCAATCCCGAACACACCGCGCAGCGCGGACGCCACGGCGAAGGTTCCAACAAAACCGGACGCGACGGCAACGGCATCACTCTGAAAGTCCCGGTCGGCACGATTGTGTTCGACGACGAAACCGGCGACAAGATTTTCGAGTTCACCCAGCCCGACCAGAGTTTTGTGATTGCCCGCGGCGGACGCGGCGGACGCGGCAACGCCCGCTTCGCCACATCGGTACATCAAGCCCCGCGCGAGCATGAAGAGGGTCGTCCCGGCGAGGAACACACTTACCGCCTCGAACTCAAGCTGCTCGCCGACGTGGGCCTGGTGGGATATCCCAATGTCGGCAAGTCCACGCTGATCTCGCGCATTTCCGCGGC
>JBEKWZ010000574.1:0-3627 GCA_049512555.1 Candidatus Sulfotelmatobacter sp.
TCCGATCTTGCCAAGGAGAATCAGAACCAGGTTGCGGCCTCTTCCATTCAAATCCGGGACATACTGGTGAAGGACGCAGGGCTGCTGGTGGAGTTGCGGCGATGGATTGCCAAAGAAGCGACCGACAACGGGCAGGTCGTGCGGGAGTCGAACCTGTCGGAAGAGACGATCTTTGAAAGGCTCGACCGGGATGTAACTTTTCGTTCCGTGGCGACCCGGTTGTTGCAACGCTATGGCTATTTGCTACCTTCACCGAACCCGGACTCGAGCCTGGCGAAGGAACAAGATCTTGTGTTGAAAGAACGGGCGCGACTCCTGGCGCAAATTGAGGCGCAAGAGGATAGCGAAGCTATGCGGCCTGACAAACGCGAGTCCACGGACCGCGATGTGGAACGCACCGCCTCTTGCGATCCGCAAGATCGAGACTGCGAGAAGGCTGGCTCGCACCAGACGGGTTCATCTTTTCCGAGCAGAAATGAGCCGTCCCCTCGAAACACGAACCCAGGCCTGTTGCCGGATTTGCCGAACTCGTCGCCGCGCACGTTGCAGACCGATATGCTGACCGAACCCCTGGACTCCGCCCGGCTGTCCTCGGGCATCGAACTTGCGTCCGAAACAATGCAATCACGGATTGATGCCGCCAGCGCATCGCAGGCGCCCGACTACCTTCCGATGGAGGGTCTTGCCCCATCGAACGAGAGCATTTCGTCTCCGGACAAAGCCAGACAGCGCACGGGGGCGTCGCGGGAAGAACTTCCCGAGAGCCGATCTTTGTACTCGAGTCGTCGGCCGCGAAACTCCGGCTCCTTCGAGGAAGACGTGGCACCGGTCAAGATGGTGCGGTCGGCAAACCCCTACGCCGATGTGCCTTCCCTGTATGACATGTATATGCAGGCATCTGTCTCGCAGCGTTCGCCAGAGCGTTTCGGCCTGGAAGTATTCCGCAACAGCGTGACGCAGCCTGATGTGATTCCGATGGACTTGCCCGTGGGGCCGGACTACGTGGTGGGAACCGGCGATAGTTTGGCGATCGATTTGTGGGGCAGCGTATCGCAGAGACTGGTACGGCTGGTCGATCGGGAGGGGCGCGTATCGCTTCCGGAAACCGGCCCGCTGTTGGTTAGCGGCAAGAATCTCGGCCAAGTCCAAATCGAAATTCAGCACGCACTACGGACTGTGTTTCGCGAAGTATCGGCGGATGTGTCGCTTTCGCGAGTGAGAACGGTGCGCGTTTACGTGGTGGGCGATGTGACGACGCCCGGCGCTTATGACATCAGTTCTCTCTCCACGCCGCTCAACGCGTTGTTTGCCGCGGGGGGAGTTACGGCGCGCGGATCCTTGCGCGCACTCCGGCATGCCCGTGGTAAGGAACTCGTGCAACAAGTAGACGCGTACGACCTGCTGCTGCATGGCGTTCGGGCCGATCTCAAACGGCTGGAAGATGGCGACACTCTACTTGTCCCTCCACTCGGACCACAGATAACAGTGGACGGAATGGTGCGTCGTCCGGGACTTTACGAACTGCTCGACGAAGGGTCGCTTGCCGATGTACTTGCACTGGCAGGGGGAATTCTTCCGACGGCAGCGCTTCGCCATATGGAGGTGCAGCGAGTTGTAGCCCACGAAAAGCGCACGATGCTTACCCTGGATCTCGCATCGAATCCCGACCACGGCGAGCTCGACAAGCAACTCGACATGTTCAAGATTCAGGATGGCGATCAGATTCACATCTTCCCGATTGCCGCCTACAACGAAGATGCGATTTATCTGCAGGGACACGTGCTCAGGCCGGGACGCTATTCCTACAAACCGGGGATGAAAGTGACGGATCTGATCTCCTCTTATGCCGACCTGCTTCCTGAGCCGGCGCCCCACTATGCAGAAATTGTTCGCCTGAATCCGCCGGATTTTCACCCTAGCGTTGAGAGCTTCGACATCAACGCAGCACTGGCCAATCCGGCCTCAGCCCCGGCCCTGAATCGTTTAGACACGGTGCGAATCTTCAGCCGCTACGATTTCGAACGCGCGCCAGACATTTCCGTGGGCGGCGCGGTTCGCGCCCCCGGCGATTACCGAACCACTGGGGAAGCGCACCTTCGGGATGCAGTCTACCTGGCCGGAGGAATCACTCCCGATGCAGCCCTTGATTCAGCGCAGTTGTTCCGCACGCAAGCGGACGGAACACTCAGAATTCTGAGCATTGATTTGGGTGAGGCGCTGGCCGGAAACCCTGTAGACAATATTGTGGTTCAAGCGCGGGATCGTCTGCTGATCCATCGCAAGGCAGAGAGCGTAGACGCTCCCACGGTGAATGTGACGGGCGAGGTTGCAAAACCCGGTCGTTATCCTCTGACTTCCAACATGCGAGCGGCAGACTTAATTCGGGTTGCAGGCGGACTCAAGCGCAGCGCCTTTGCGGATACTGCCGATCTCACACGATTCCTGACCAACGACACCTCCACCGAGCGGATGGAGGTAAAGCTCGCGGCTGCTCTGGCTGGAAACATCAACGAAGACGTTCCTCTTCGCAACGGTGATGTTCTTGCTATCCGGCAGATCACGCAATGGAATGACCTCGGCGCATCCATCACGGTCAGGGGCGAGGTGCAGCATCCGGCCACCTACGGGATCGAACCTGGAGAGCGCCTGAGTTCGCTTCTGAAGCGTTGCAACGGCTTCACGGCAGAAGCTTATCCCTATGGAGCGGTTCTGATTCGCAAGGAAGTCCGAGAAGTTGAAATGAAGTCACATCTTGAATTGGTGAACCGGATAAAAGCAGAAGAAACTTATCTGAAGAGTCTACCGGAAGGAGACACCGATCAGAAAAATGCAAAACTGACCGCCATCGCGCAAACCGAGACCGCACTCCAGCAACTAGAGGCGACGGCCCCGATCGGACGCCTGGTGGTTCATATTCCTTCGAATCTCGGCGCGCTCGCCAAGTCTCCGGCCGACGTCGTCCTGCGGGATGGAGACGAGTTAATCATCCCCAAAAGAACAAACTACGTGGTGGTTAGTGGGCAGGTATTCAATCCGACCGCGGTCAGCTACCTGCCGGGCCGAAGCGCAAAGTGGTACCTGAGCCAATCTGGGGGTGTAACCCAAATCGCGGACAAGAATGCTGTGTTTGTTGTCCGTGCGGATGGGTCTGTGCTCTCCGCAAGAAACAATTCGGGGTTTTGGTCGGGAGATCCCATGGATGCCGTCTTGAAGCCGGGGGACTCGATCGTTGTGCCGGAGAAGGCCCCGAAAATTGCTTCTCGAAATTGGGCCACCATTCTGCAGGCGGCGCAGGTCGCCTCAACTGCTGCGCTCACCATCGGGTATCTGCATCCGTAGCGGGGAACTTGGGCGTGAGAGCGACGGCACGACTTATGACGCTGGTACTTGTCGCAGTCTTCTATCTGGCCAATCGAGCGGAGTCGCAGAACACACACGACGAGATGAGCGCTCCTACAACCGTCATGCCTGACACTCGAGAAACTTTCTTCCACCCTGATCGTTTTGTCGCTTCAGAGGAGGGATCGCATACGAGTTTGACGGGACACTTTGGCGACCTTCTGCAGGACCAGAAGCAGATCATCACCAGTCCGGCACGCATCCGATTTTCCGATGCGACGTGGCTGG
>JBEKWZ010000575.1:0-3621 GCA_049512555.1 Candidatus Sulfotelmatobacter sp.
GACCCTCAGAATCACCTGATCACCGGTCTGGCGCGCGACAACTTCAAAGTGTACGAAGATGGCAAGCCGCAGGAACTGACTTCCTTCCGTAAGGAGCGTGTCCCGGTCGCGTTGGGAATTCTGATCGACAACTCGGGCTCAATGTTGCCGAAGCGCACGAAGGTGAACGAGGCGGCCCTGCAGCTAGTGGATGCGAGCCAGCAGGACGATCGGGTATTTGTCATCAACTTCGGCGAAGTTGCGTTTCTTGATCAGGACTACACCCCGGACGTTGGCAAACTGACGGCAGCTCTGCAGCGGGTTGAAACGCGGGGCAGCACTGCCCTCTACGATGCGATCATTGGAGCTGTCGATCATCTGGACACTTCCCCGTTGCCCAAGAAAATTCTGTTAGTCGTGACCGATGGCCGGGACAACGCAAGCCAGGCTACGTTTCAAGAGCTTCTCCACAAGTTGCAATCGAAGAACGGACCGGTCGTCTACAGCATCGCACTCGAACAAAATCAGAATGCGCGGCGAGACGACGGCTATCGCCAAGCCCTGCGCACCCTCTCCGAGCAAACTGGAGGCACGGCGTTCTTTCCGTCGAGTCTTGACGAGATTAAATCCATCGCGAGTGCGATTGCGCAGGACATCCGGAGTCAGTACGTAATCGGCTACCGCTCTTCGAATCCGCACACGTCAGGCGCCTACCACTCGATTCAGGTTCAGGCGCTCGCCGGATCTACTCGACTACGCGTCACAACCCGCACCGGGTATATCTCGGGAAGCATGGGAAGCTCTGAGTCGCGCTAGCTGGTTTACGGAAAAACGCCCGCTCATGCAGGTTTTTGGGAAGGGCACGACTTCAGTCGTGCCGTTAAGTCAATGAAAACGAGTACCGCGCTTTAGCGCCTGAGGGTCGCCGTTTGCTCTTCGTGCGAGTTTTTCCGCAGCCTGCCAGAGAACAACTAAGTGCAATGTCGCCGAGTGCAATCTTGCGGATCAGGCGCGTTCATTCGCCACTGTCGCGACATAGGTGCGGGTGATGATTGCCGCGATGCGACGGCTGGCGTAAGGCCTGCCGTCCCTTTTCTCGCGCATGCTGATTGACCAGGCCTCAGGGACACGTGCAGCCAGTAATGAGATCGCTGTCTAGCGTGACCGCGCCATTCATCGCCAGCGCCCTGCCTTGCATCGTCACGCCAGTGGTGATTGTGATTGATGTCTGTGCCATGATGGTTCCGTTGAACACCGAGTTTGTTCCCAGGGTCGCTGAGCTGCCCACCTGCCAGAAGACGTTGCAGGCCGTGGCGCCGTTGGCCAGGATTATGTGGCTGCCGCTTCCCGTAGTGAGCGTGGACGAGATCTGGAAAATAAACACCGCAGCGGAATTACCCTGAGCATCCAGAGTCAGGTCTCCGGACTCTGCCAGCGACGAAGTCGATTTATAGACACCCGCGGTGAGAGTCTGCCCGACCAAGTCTCCGGCTACCGTGGTGCCGCCTGTTCGTCCAGCAGCATCGAGATATCCCGCGGTCAAGGCGGCCTGGCCTTGGGCGGCGACGGCATCCGCACTATGGATCGCTCCGCTGGCCAGCCCTGGCGGAAATCCAGTCACGGCTGTACCCGGACTGACTCCAACATCTCCCGAGACCACGGTAGAACCAGTGTTGGTGACGGTGGATCCGGCCAGGACCGACAACCCTCCTATGAAAGGACAAAGAGCTACTGGCGATACTCCGCCGCCCTGGCAGGGACCGGTTGTGAAAGTTTGCTGAAAGGGCGTCGCCATGGAGTTTCCACCCATGTCGTGCGCTCCGCTCGTCACCATGATCGTGTATGTCGTATTCGGTGTCAGGTTGCTGGCAGGCGTGATGATGGCATTATGAGTGTTCACGTTATAGGTCACGCTGGCGGCCACACCTGCAATGAAAACTGTGTTGGCATTAATGGTGAGCGTGTCCATTTGCTCGGTAAAAGTGATCAGTATCCGCTGGTTCAGCGGCACGCAAGTGGCCCCCGCGGCGACATTGACGGCGGCGATGGTCGGCAGAGAAGTGTCTGCGGTTCCACGGGTTGTAAAAGAAAAGGGGAAGGCTGCGCCCAGTGGAGTTCCGTTCATGCCCGTGGCTCCAGTGGTAATACTCCCGGTGAATGCGGTGTTGGGGGCGAAAGCAGACGAAGGTCTGAAGGCGCCGATCATATTGGTCGCGTCGTAAGTCACTGTGCCAACCATGCCAGGGACGATCATCGTACTGGAGTTGATGCTCGTCGGATTCATGGGCTGGCTGAAGAGCACAGCAACCTCACGGGTGGTGCCGATTGCAGTGACTGGTGGGACTTCCATCACCACTGCGGGAGCATCGCCGGCGGGAGCTGGTGGGTGGGCAGCGCTGCCACAGCTAATGAGAAAAGCCCCAACCAGAAACGCGCTTGAGATCTTGGAAAGCTGTTGGATCGACATGGGACTCCTTCGCCAGTACCTGGGTAAGCTCGGCGCAAGCGCACCGGGCGGCTAGAGCCACGCTTGCCACGGCACGCGAAGCCAGCGTGGGAACAGAAATGCATGCTCACCTGAAGCATGAGCCTTGCATGTATTGGCAGCATTATGCGGCTGTGTATGCTACGCGTCTGCTCAGAATTGCTCACCTCGCCGTTTTTTTCCGACAACGTTTTCGGACAGTGAGAGACGCACGAATGCAAATTGTGCGGATTTCAGAAACGATTCACGCAGCTAAGATCTGATGTTTTCTGTCGTTCTCCGCTGATGAAACAAACTCGTCCTCTGCCTCGTGCCCATAAATCAGGCATTTCGTATAGGCCGTTAGTGGGTATACCCGATGCCCAGACCCTTCCGTCAGCTCTATAGTTGGTTCTGCATTACTTGGTTTCTAGCTTCAAGAATGGACGGCTCCACTCATGGCTACCTCGCCCGCACAAATGCATCTCATCCGGTGTGCTCAAGCCGGTGACAGTGAAGCGTTCTCATCTCTTTATGAGTCTCATCGCCGCAAGGTGTATTCCATCTGCCTGCGCATCACGGGCGAACCCGCAGAGGCCGAGGATTGCGCGCAGGAAGCATTTCTTCAGTGTTTTCTGCAACTCTCGACCTTCCGCGGAGACTCGGCTCTGTCGACATGGTTACACCGGTTGACCGTCAACGTGGTCTTGATGCGCTTGCGCTCCAACCGCCATCGCCCCATCTCGGTCGAACAGGGACCGAGCAGCGAGCATGCCGGAGAAACTTCGCTTCTGAATTTGCTTCCGGTGGAGGATCTGCAATTAACCGGAACAATTGACCGGATCGCCATCGGTCGTGCCGTCGGCAGGTTGCCTACCGGCTATCGCACAGTATTCTTGCTGCACGACGTGGAAGGCCTGGCGCACAGCGAAATCGCCCGGAACCTGGGTTGCACGATCGGCACCTCGAAGTCCCAGCTTCACCAAGCTCGCGTGCAGTTGCGTCATTTCTTGCGCCCCTCAACGATTGGCAGGCGCCACAAGCAAAGAAACATCGCCACGTTCAAGTACCAGTCGCGCAGACCAACGGCGTCCATACTCAACAGCGTCCCCTGGATCCCACCCATAGGGATTTCAGAGCAAGCTATGGTCCACGCTTGATTCGGGTTCGAAGATAAG
>JBEKWZ010000576.1:0-3619 GCA_049512555.1 Candidatus Sulfotelmatobacter sp.
CGCATCTCCTCATCGCGCAGAGTAAACAGCACGTGCGGGTTCACCTGCTCACACAATTCGGTCATGCTTTGCCCAGTCATGGTTTGCATCGGACTCGCCATCGTAGCCTCCGTTTCGCTGCTTGAGTTGCGCACGCCTCCAACTTCGCGCGAATGGCATCCCAGGGCAATGCAGCGGGAGTCAAGCTCCAGTCAAACGAACATCAGGTGGCAAGCGATTGAAAAGATGGGAACTGCGAGTGCAGATCGACCGCTCACTTGTGCGCTGAGACTACCGAAGTGACAACTGCGCTTTCGCGGATGGACGCAGCCAGTTGCTCGACCGACCAGGCAATCTGCTCGGGCGTGATGACGGCTGGCGGCGCCAGAAGAAGGTGGTCACCAGAAATGCCGTCAACGCTGCCCTGCATGGGATATACGAGCAGCCCGCGCTTCAGTGCGGCGGCAGCCACGCGTCCGGAAAAGTTCTGCTCGTGCGGGAACGGACTCTTACTGGTTCGATCGGCAACGAACTCTACTCCCCAGAGCAGCCCGATCCCCCGAATGTCTCCGACGGGACCTTCTTCGCGCAGTCCATTGAGCGCCTTCTTGAATACGGCCGCCGGCGAATCGGCGCGCTCGGAGTCGGCGGCCTCGACCAGATTCTTCTCCTGCAGATGCCGCAGCACGGCACGTCCAGCAGCCAGCGAAATCGGATGCGCGTTGTAAGTGAAACCATGCAGAAACGCACCCGAGCCCGCGGCAATCGCGTCGACAACCTTCTTGCTGGCGATCACCGCCCCGAGCGGCGCGTATCCGCTGGAGAGTCCTTTGGCCGCGACGACAATATCCGGCGCAATGTCGGAATCTTTTCCCAACCAGTGGTCGACGGCAAAGTTGCGCCCCGTGCGCCCCATCCCGGTCATTACTTCGTCGGCGATCAGCAGCACGCCGTGTCGCCGGCAAATCTCCGCAACCGACCCAAGATATCCGGGCGGAGGAACCACCGCGCCCAGCGTGGCTCCGCTGACCGGCTCGAAAATAAACGCGGCGGCTGCGCCGTTCGGAGCTTCGATCGCCCGTTCCAGCTCCGCGGCATACTGCTGCCCGCAGTTGCGGCAGCCGTCGGTGCAGTCGAAGGCGCAGCGGTAGCAGTAAGGCATCCCGACGTGCGCGAACTCCCGCACCATACCCCGCAACATGGGCAAATAAATTTCACGCCGCCGCCTGTTGCCCGACACCGACAACGCGCCCAGCGTCGAGCCGTGATAACTCTGCTGCCGGCTGAGTATCTGATAACGGGCGTGCTGTCCGATCTCGACCTGATATTGCCGAGCCAGCTTCAGCGCAGTCTCAATCGACTCCGATCCACCGCAGGTGAAGTAAACCGCGCCGCCGCGAAAATGTTCCCCGGCGAAAGCCAGCAATTCCTCGGCGTAGGCCTCGGCGACCGGCGTGGTGAACTGGCTAGTGTGGACAAACTCCACGTTCGCCGCTTGCTCGGTCATGGCGGCAGAAATCTCCGCCACGCCATGGCCGATAAAATTCACCGCGGCCGACCCGGCCAGATCAAGATACCGTCGCCCTTCGGCATCCCATATGTAGACGCCTTGCCCGCGCACCGCCGCGGGAAAGTCTTTCCGAAACGACCGGCGGAAAACCGCGGAACGGGATGAGATCGCCGAATCAGCCACGCTGAATTATCGCATTCGGACTTTAAGCCGCTGCAAAAGTCCTACCCTTTTGCCATTTTCGATCATCTAAAGCCTTAGAGCCCTTCCCTTCGGTCTCGCTTAGCGCTGTGGCTCAAGGGCCGGTTCTTCGAAGGAGCAACCATGAACAAATATGGGTTCATAGCGAGCGCAGTATTGGGTTTGGCGGTCTGCATGTGCGGGAACCTTTCGGGGCAGCAGGCTCCGGCAGACGGCATTCCCGTTCACCTGCTGGTCACGGTTGAGCCCCGTCACGGGACTGACGTGCCGGAAGTGAAGCGCGAAGATGTCATGGCGTTTGAAGGCAAGACTCGCGACCAAGTCACGGAATGGATTCCGGCGCAGGGCGACCGCGCGGGTCTCGAACTTGTTATTCTGCTCGACGACGCGTCCAGCAGCAGTCTGGGCACACAACTCGACGATATTCGCAAGTTCATCGGCGCACAGCCTGCATCAACAAAAATCGGCGTCGCTTACATGCAGGACGGCACCGCCAAGATCGTGCAGAATCCCACGACCGATCATGACCAGGCGGCCAAGACCTTGCGTCTTCCCCTGGGTATGGCCGGCATCAATGGCAGCCCGTATTTTTCCGTCACCGATCTGATCAAACGGTGGCCGGCGACCACTGACCGACGCGAGATCCTCATGGTCTCCGACGGAACCGATCCCTATTACGGTGGTCACGACCCATCGGATCCCTATCTGGAGGCGGCCGTCGACGATGCCCAGAAAGCCGGTATCGTGGTTTCCGCAATTTACACGCCCGGCGCCGGACATTTCGGTCATAGCTACTGGCAGACCTATTGGGGACAGCTCTATCTGGCGCAGCTCACCGACAGCACCGGCGGCGAAGCCTACGACATCGGGTTCGCCGGACCGCCCGTCTCGTTTAGTCCTTATCTGGACGATTTAGGGCGGCGGCTGAGTCACCAGTATTTCCTGACGTTTCTAGCCAAGCCCCCGAAAAAGGCGACATGGGTGAAGTTCAAACTACGCTCCGAAGTCTCCAGCGTGGATCTTGTATCGGCCGACAAGGTCTGGGTATCGCCCGAAGGAAGGTAGGTTGTGTGGGGCGGACACTCCTGTCCGCCGCCTTTGACTTTGGGGTCGTGCAGTTGCGTTGGCAGGCATCGTCCCGAAGGGCGTGATCCCTGACCGGAGCCGCTTTTCAGGCTCAGGGAAGAGCCTGCCCTGAGCGAAGTCGAAGGGATCTCGCGTGCAGAGTACCGGACCGGGAGTGTCCTCCGCCCAACTGTCTGGCCAGTTGAGATTCCGATAAGATTGAACGTCTCCATCGGATCTCAATGACGAAACTGCTGCGGTTTTTCCGGCCATCGCACCAGCACACGGCCTTCTCGGCAACGGTGCTGCTCATTTCGGCCGTCATGCTCTCGCGCGTGATTGGCTATGCTCGCGATGCCTATATCGCCTGGGCCTACGGCGCCGGTGGCCAAACCGACGCGTACGTGGCGGCGTTCACCCTGCCCGATTTTCTGAACTACATTGTGGCCGGCGGCGCAGCCTCGATCACCTTCATCTCGATCTACACCCGCTTTCTGGCCGAGAAGCGCGAGGCCGATGCGCAGAAGACATTTTCCATCATCATCACGGTCATGACCGCGGTCATGATCGTCGGAACCATCCTGACCGAGATTTTCACTCCGCAATTCGTCCGCTGGTTCGTCAAGGGATTCCCGCCCGACAAGATCGACCTCTGCGTTCACCTCACCCGCATTCTGCTTCCAGCGCAGATTTTCTTTTACGTGGGCGGCGTAGTTTCGGCCGTGTTGCTCTCGCACCGGCTATTCCTGTTTCCCGCGTTCGGGCCACTGATTTACAACGTGTGCATCATTCTGGGTGGAGTTCTTGGCGGCCGCCATTTCGGCATCGCCTCCCTCGCCTACGGCGCTCTAATCGGAAGTTTTG
>JBEKWZ010000577.1:0-3619 GCA_049512555.1 Candidatus Sulfotelmatobacter sp.
ACGCGCGCGTTGTTCGGAATCGCCATGGGCGGGGAATGGGGTGTGGGAGCGGCTTTGGCGTTCGAAACGCTGCCGGCGGAGAAGCGCGGGTTCTTTTCGGGGTTGCTGCAGGAAGGATACGCGGTGGGCTTTTTGATGGCAGCGCTGGTTTATGGGACGGCGTTTCAGTATGTGGGATGGCGGGGAATGTTCGTGATTGGGGCGCTGCCGGCGTTATTGGTGATCTACATTCGCGCGCATGTGGACGAATCGCCGGCGTGGTTGCAGGGACGGGTTGCGAAGAAAGAGGCGAAGAAAGAGGCGGGTTGGCTGGGCAAGAATGTGTTCACATTTCTGGGTCCGTTTGCGCTGATGACGGTGCTGATGTTTGCGTTCAATTCCTTCAGCCACGGGACGCAGGATCTTTATCCGACGTTCTTGACCAAGGGACATCAACTGGGGCCGCGGGCCGTGATGTTTGTCGCCGTGGTGGCGAACCTGGGGGCGCTGGCGGGCGGGATATTGTTTGGGACGTGGTCAGAGAAGATTGGGCGGCGGCGGGCGATTGTGATTGCGGCGCTGCTGGCGATTCCAGTGATTCCGCTGTGGGCGTATTCGCGCAGCGTACCCATGCTGGCCGTCGGCGGATTCCTGATGCAGTTCATGGTGCAGGGGGCGTGGGGCGTGATTCCGGCGCACCTGAACGAATTGTCGCCCCCGGCCGTGCGCGGAACGTTTCCGGGGTTCGCTTATCAGTTGGGGAATCTCCTTTCGTCCAAGAATGGGGTTCTGCAGGCGAAGCTGGTAGAACAGCGCTATGGCGGCAGTTTTCCGCCGGTGCTGGCGTGGACGGTCCTGGTGGTGGCCAGCCTGGTGGCCTTGGTCACCTGGGTCGGCAAGGAACGCCGCGGGGTGGACCTCTCGAATACGAACTAGCTCTCCGAACTGAGCTCTACGAATACGGGCGGGCCGAATCGATATTCTTAGGGGGATGCAGGAGTTGACACGCCGGGACCCGGGGCACGAAGGAAGGATTGTCAGCGCGGGCTTCGTGTGTTAGGTTAGGTGAAAATTTCACGCCTTCGTTAAATACTTCTAAGGGCTCCTGGGTGTAGTGGTTTGCGCGAATGCGTGTATGCGAGCTAGTGCCAGCGAGGTAGCGCCACGATGAAGGAAACCATGGATCCCGTGCAGGCCGACATCTCCGAGAAAGATAATTTTGCCAACCGCAAGCTGATTCGGCCAACGCTGCCGCGGGCGGAGAATTACAATAGCCATAGCTCGGCTGCGATGCCGCAGGAACGACGCGAGCGGCCGGAGCGGCACGAGCGCGGAGAGCGCATGGACCGTGGAGATCGAGGAGAACGAGGCGACCGCAGCGATCGTCCGATGGGTGGAGGTATGGGCAAGAAGCCCGCGCCGCCCGAGCAGACGAACGCCGAGAATTTTTATTACCAGAAGCAGATGCAATCGCGGACGCCAATGGTGATTGTATTGCGCGACGGCGAGGAAGTGCGCGGCATCATCGAATGGTACGACCGGAATTGCATCAAGGTGAACCGCGACAATGGCGACGCGAACCTGATGATCTACAAGCCGGCCATCAAGTATATGTTCAAAGAAGGGGAGAACCAGCGGTAACGTTTCCCACTTCTCGCGCAAAGAAGGCGCGAGAAATGGGGCACCCGGGCTCCTGTCAACTCACCGAAAAAGACGTCAAGGTCGGGAGGAATAATGTCTCCCTCGAATGCAGTTTCCCGCAGGAAATTCCTGGAGTCGGTCACACTGGCGTCGGCTGCGAGCATAATTCCTGGCTTGCGGAAATCGGCTCTCGCGCTGCGTCCCCGCTTCTTAACTGATCCAATTCAATCAGGACCGCTCGATGAATTCGGCTACGGTGACGTCACGCTGCACAGCACCCTGCACGAGGAGCAATTGCGGCAGACGCATGATCTGCTGATGTCGCTGAGCGAAGACAGTCTACTCAAGCCGTTTCGGCAGATGGTCGGGCAACCCGCGCCGGGCGCGGACTTGGGCGGGTGGTATCAGTATGACGCCCACAATGAGGATCATCTTTTTGAAATTGGGTTCGCCCCGGGATGCACGTTCGGGCAGTGGGTTTCTGCGCTGGCGCGGTCTTACGCGATCAATCGATCGCCGGAGACGCGCGAGAAGGTTCTGCGCCTGAATCGTCTGTATGCCAAGACCATTGGCGGCGATCTTTATGAGAACACGCGCTTCCCCGCTTATACCTACGACAAACTGGTTTGCGGGCTGATCGACTCGCACAAGTATGTGGACGATCCAGACGCATTCGCCATCATGGAGGAGACCACGAAGGCGGCACTGCCGCACCTGCCGAAGAAAGCAGTCGAGCACGGGCAACGATGGCGCTCGAACCACCAGGATGATTCCTATACCTGGGACGAGTCGTACACGATGTCGGAAAATCTGTTTCTCGCCTACCAGCGTGGGGCGGGAGAGCAGTATCGCGCACTTGCAGTGCAGTATCTTGACGACATTTATTACGATCCACTGGCCGAGGGCCGGAGCAACCTGGAAGGGCGCCACGCCTACAGCCACGTGAATTCGTTGTGCTCGGCGATGCAAGCGTACTTGACGCTGGGCAGTGAGAAACATTTGCGGGCGGCAAAGAACGGTTTCGACTTTGTGGCGGGGCAGAGTTTCGCCACTGGCGGATGGGGAGCCGACGAGACGCTGCGCGCTCCCGGCAGCCCGGAGATTTATAAGAGCCTGACTGGCAGCCACGCCAGTTTCGAAACTCCTTGCGGATCGTACGCTCACTTCAAGCTGACACGCTACTTGCTCCGCGTGACTCGCGACTCGCGCTACGGCGACAGCATGGAACGGGTGATGTACAACACAGTGCTGGGATCGCTGCCGCTCGAAGCCGATGGCCGGACTTATTATTATTCGGATTACAACTTCAAAGGGCGCAAGGTTTATCACGAGCAGCGGTGGGCGTGCTGCTCGGGGACGCTGCCGCAGGTCGCGGCCGATTATCGCATCAACACATATTTCCGCGATGGGCGCGGGGTGTATGTAAATCTCTATATTCCTTCGACGCTGAAGTGGGTGGAGGGTGGGGCGCAGGTTGAGCTGACCCAGAAGGGTGAATATCCGTACGATGCGCACGTGCAGTTTGATGTGAAGACGTCGAAGCATGCGGAGTTTGCGGTGAATCTGCGGATTCCGGCGTGGGCGGAGGGAGCGTCGGTTGCGGTGAATGGCAAACGCGAACCGGCTTCTGTTGGAAGTTTTGCGCGTGTGCAGCGGAAGTGGAAGGATGGGGACCGCATTGACGTTGAGCTTCCGTTGACGGCGCGGCTGGAGGCGATTGATGCGCAGCATCCGGAGACGGTGGCCCTGCTGGTGGGGCCGGTGGTACTGTTTGCCGTCACGGATTCGCAGCCGGCGGTGACACGGCCGCAATTGCTCGCGGCGAAGAAAACCGGAGCGCAGAGTTGGCACGTGGAGACGGCGGGCGGCTCGATGAAAATGCTGCCGTTTTCGGTAATTAGGGATGAGCAGTACACGACGTATTTTCGGGTTAGCTAGAGGCGAGCACCGGGGCTGAAGCCCAAGGAATTTTAGACCGCCCAACGCGGGCCTGAAGGCA
>JBEKWZ010000578.1:0-3618 GCA_049512555.1 Candidatus Sulfotelmatobacter sp.
GGGCAGGACCGTTCGACACTGAAAAAGGTGTCGTAAAGTTCAGATGGAGGCCAGCATCGATTGCCGATTCTCGAGCTATCGCCGCAGCCCGCTCCGAATCCTCCATGAAAACCATGGCACTTACAGAGGAGATGCTGCCCCGAGAGCTGCACTCAAAGATCCGCTGGGTTGTTTCGTGGTCCCTCCCCCAGTCATCAGCATTTATGATCAGAACACCGGCGTGGCGAGATGCACTGCTCTTCCCCACCGAAGGACCGTCTGGAACAGAACTGCATGCAGATCTTGTATGCGAGGGGCCATGCGAAGCGTCGACAGACCTCTCGATGAGATTTGCTTCAGCACTTATCGTTTTGGTGTTGACGTTTTCCAAGGCGGTTCGGCGTAAAGAACGCTATGTAGCAGACGAAACCCGCGACGGATGAGACCGGTTGCCCGTAAGAAACTTCTTCAATCGAATCATCTGCTCGCGGCGACGGAAAGCTACGAGCTCCGGAGATACAGGTCTTTGCTCATGCCGGATAAACGCCCAAACGTAGCCAGTTCCTAAAAGGAGTCCAGCGATGAAAAAGGGTTTCTTGGTCATCTGGTAGACAGTTCTAAAACACTCCCAGAGCGGATGCCCTCCCAACGCATAGTCGCGGACACCCGTCTTAAAGCTGGCCGTCAGTGCACCGCGCTGAGCGGTCCCCATTTTGCGATGATGCATACACACTTTGTCGGGGAAAGTGCGCGTCTTCCACCCCTTCATTCTGGCGGTTATGACTGCAATATGATCGATACCTCCGCTCTTGACCGGCAGGTACCCGCCGATCTCTACAAAGCACTTGCGCCGGAATAGCTGACAGGCACCTGACACGTGCTCGATGCTGACGAAACGATAGTCATAGGTTTGATTTGTTGTGACTTCCTTAAATGGCGTTCCAACCAGCCCCAGCGCGGAATCCTCGGCTAGCTTCTGAAGCAGAAAAGAAAAGTAGTTCTCGTCAAATGAGGTATCGCCGTCCAGGCTACCGATGGCTTCATATTGTAAGTCCTGGACTTGGGCCAAGCCCGCGTTGAAAGCATGCACCTTGCCGGCAAAATGCCTTTCCTGACGTTCGGGCATCCGCAGCAGCTGAATCCAGGGGTGATTCGCAGCATACTTGCTGACGATTTCGTCCGTGCCGTCCGTCGAACCGTCACTGACGATAACCCATTTGAGGGGTCGGACCATCTGCGACACCACAGCATCGAGGGTTAGCGTGATGAACTCCGCCTCGTTTCGCGCCGGAGTAATAAGAACGTAGCCGGGAAGACTCATGATCTGACCAAAGCTGCACTATTCTGCGTTAGCGGAGATTTCACCGGAGCGAGCGACTCGGACGAGAGCGTGGACATGGCCAGCAGCATCCAGGCCTGCGACCATCTCATATACGAGGTACGGATAGTGCCAAAGCGCAGGACACGATAGTAAAAGAATCCGCGGTCATCCCACATATGATCCATGGCCCATTGAAACACCGAATGGGCCGTCGAAACGCTGCCCGGATCAAGATCTCTGAATGCCAAGAGAGTAATGATGCTTTGGGCCACGGAATGAATGTCCAGCGGATAAGTGCGGTTGTGGAAGTATCGCGCCGCACCGTCCTCGCGGAAAAAGTGATCTCGGTAAAACTCGAAGCCGCGGCCAATGCAAGATTCGAACTCGGTTGTCTCGACACACCGGGAGATCGACCGCAGCGCGCACAGGTTGTAGCCCGTGTGGAAGTTGTCAATCCATCGTTGCGACGAAGCCTCTCCGTAGTACCAGGAACCGTCCGCCAGTTGTTTTGCCGCTGAGTAACGGGCCACTTTCATGGCGGGGCCGAGGAACCGTTCCTCGCCTGTGTGCCGGTACACTCGACACAACAAGGCCGCAGCGAGCAAGTTCGCGTTGTGGACCTGATTTCGAATTGAGGGCAGCGGATACCCGAAACCCGCAATGGAGCTTTCGTCAGTCCAATAGAGTTCGTTGAGAATATACTCGGCCGCACTCACCGCCATGCTCAGGCACTGTGAGTTCGGGCGCTGTTCGTAGGCATCTAGTAGCGCGTCCGCGACGAATGTCGTACAGACCAGGTTGGGATGCCATGCAGGAACTACGATGGTGCGCGTCTGCCAGGGGAAGCTATATCCCCAGCACCAATCGGAAACCCCTGGGGAGCGCAGTGCGATCAGCCTATCGATCATCAACCGGGTGAGATTTTCCCGGTCAGGCACGTCGGTATTAGAAGGCTTGAGAAGCGCGGAGAGAAACAGCGCGATGGCTTTTGGATTTTGTGTCTTTGGAATCAGTAAAAGACGGCGAACGTTGATCGGACTGCGTTTTAGAAGCTGGGTCAGAACCAACCGAGGAAGCCGAGAATTCAGAAACGGCAACGCATCGAAAAGCCGGCTGTTCGTGGCATCGTAGGGGTCGTAGCCGGCCCAATCGTTGGCCCGGCAGTAATCCAGAAGCTTCACGATGGCTGCTTCAGCGGTCACGTCGAAGCCAGATCCTTTTGGCAATGCTTTGTCCACGTTACCGTAAAAACCGAGATAATCAAGCGCGACCGTTTCCAGACACAACGCTCTTGGATTCCAGGATCGCAACGATGTTTCGAACAATGGTTTCGAGGGCCTCGCCATTTGCCTCGCCCACGCGCTGCTTCAAACGCTCCCGGCGGACAACTTTGATCTTGGTTCGAACATCCTCGACGCTTTCAAGTAGAGTTAGCCGTCCTTGATCGGTCAAATAACGATCGACTGCCCCGATTGTCCCGCGGAAGATACTATAAACTGGGACTCCCATGGCCGCTGCCTCGCGATTCATCGTACCGCCGCCACTGATCACTAAGTCAGAGTTCCAAATAATGTTCAGTCCGTCTTCTACATTCTGAGGAATCAGAATTTTTCCGGAGGCCAACGCTTCCGACCATGTCGATCGCAATTCCACCTCCTGCCGCTTATTCCTCGGTAAAAGAAGAACCCGGATTTTAGTGTCATGTAGAAATCTATTTAACACCTCACTCAGCAGTTGGTCGCTCTCAGGATTATGGTAGTGGGCTTCGGTTGCCGGAGGTCGCACGGTCACGAGCAGGTCCTCTTCGGCGATACCCAGGCGTCTTCGCAAAGTCCAGTCGGGACGAAATTGTCCCAGATAAACATCTTCTTTAATACCCGGGTACTTCATGACTTTTGCGCCGTGGAGACTAAGGTTGTCATCTGGAACCACGCTCGGCACCATCAACCAGGTTGGTTTCGCAAAAGGTACCTTGGCCACAAACTCGTAGTCCGTCAAGCTAATGTTAGTGACACCCATCAAGTTCGAAGCGACAAGGCAGCTCCTTGATCCATGGCTGATCGCGAGGTCGGGCTTTTCTTTGCTGACGATTGCTGACAATGTGAGAGCACGCCAGCACGTGCCTAGCGCCTTCGAGAGCTTGACCTTGCCGTGGTGCTTGCCGACCATCCGGCCTTTCACGCCATAGTAGCTCAGAAGCTCACGCACCTGATATGCATCCCGGGCGGTCACGAAAACTTCATAGCCCCTGCTCTCGAGCTCTTCGATGATGGGTCGGAAGAACGGGACATGAGGAGAATTATCCAAATCCACCCAGA